>CAMVDK010000100.1 GCA_947166165.1 uncultured Porphyromonadaceae bacterium | reverse complement strand
CACGCGCTGCGGCTGGCCGCCGGGGCGCTGGGTGTAGAGGGCACCGTCGTAGGTGTAGCACAGCGTGCCGTCGGTGGCGGCCGAGAGGAAGCGCACAGGATGGGTGGCGAAGTTGCTCACCTGGTTCACCGCGCCGGGCTGGCTCATGGCAAAGCGCCACACGTTCATCGAGCCGCCGTTGCGCTCGCTCAGGAAGTACACCTGCCCGTCGGGGCCGAGCACCGGGTTGCGGTCCTCGCCGGCGATGTGGGTCAGGTTGGTGTGCTGCCCGGTGGCGAAGTCGTAGCGCCACACGTCGCGGGTCACCGACGAGGTGTGGTGCTTGCGCAGCGGGTCTTCCATGCCTTTTTGGTCTTGATAGACCATGAACGAGCCGTCGGCCGACAGGCGCACCTCCTCGGCGGGCGTGCCGAGCACCGGCACCTTGTAGAGCTCAGTCATGCGTCCGCTGGGGAACAAGGCGCTTGTGGCGGGGTCCTGGATGCTGGCCGAGAAGTAGACCTCTTTGCCGTCGGGGCTGAACGTCCACGGCAACTCGCTGGCCGAGTTGCTGGTCAGGCGCGTGGGGGCACCGCCGTCGGCGGGCATCACATACACGTCGAAGTTGCCCTTGCGGTCGCTGGCGAAGGCAATCTGGCGGCCGTCGGGACTCCACACCGGGTTGCGCTCGTAGCTCGACTGTGTGGTGAGCTGCACGGCCCGTCCGCCGCCCGAGGCCACTTTGTAGAGGTCGCCCTTGTAGGCAAACACAATCTCACGCCCGTCGGGCGAGATGGACGCATAGCGCATCCACAGCGGCTCCACCGCGTGCAGGCTGACGGCTACTCCCAGCAGCGTGGCTGTCAATAGTAGTTTCTTCATATATACGTTAATGTTAAAGGTTAATCGATGTTCACTTGAGCAGGCGGGTTTCGATGTTGTAGCGCGGGCGGTCTTTCACCTCGATGTAGATTTTGCCGATGTATTCGCCCACCACGCCCAGGCCGATGAGCACGCAGCCGCCGATGAACCACAGCGAGAGGATGAGCGAGGCCCAGCCGCTCACGGTCCGCCCCGAGAAGTAGGCCACAAGCGTGTAGATGAGTATGGCAAGGGCGATGAGCGTGAAGATGATGCCCAGCGTGAGCACCATGCGCACGGGCTTGATGCTGAACGAGGTGATGCCGTCGACGGCGAAACTGAGCATCTTGCTCAACGGGTACTTGCTCTCGCCGGCCAGGCGTGCGCTGCGGTCGTAGTAGACGCTGTCGGTGCGGTAGCCCACCAGCGGTACGATGCCGCGCAGAAACAGGTTGCGCTCGCGGTAGCGCATCAGCTGGGCCACCGCGCGGCGGCTCATCAGGCGGTAGTCGGCGTGGTTGTAGACGCTCTTCACGCCCAGGCGCGCCATCAGGCGGTAGAAGGCCAGCGCGGTGGTGCGCTTGAACCAGGTGTCGGTCTTGCGCTCGCGGCGCACGCCGTAGACGATGTCGGCCCCGTCGCGCCACCGCGCCACCATGTCGGGAATCACGTTGATGTCGTCCTGAAGGTCGGCGTCGATGGTCACCGTCAGGTCGGCCGCCTCGATGGCGGTCTCGAGTCCGGCCATCAAGGCGTTCTGATGGCCCACGTTGCCGGCCAGCTTCACGCCGCACACGCCCGGGTGCTCGGCGGCGAGCTGCTCGATGAGCGTCCAGGTGCCGTCGGCCGAGCCGTCGTCCACGTAGAGGATGCGGCTCTCGGCCGACACGAGCTGCTGCTCCACCATGCGCTGGAGCAGGGTGGTGAGTTGGTGGGTGGTGGCCGGCAGCACCTCGGTCTCGTTGTAGCAGGGCACTACGATGTAGAGTGTCTCAATCTTCATGATGGATGGTGTCTATTTTTGGTCGCTTTGGGCTGGCCCCAGCAGCAGGTCGAGCAGGGCGCCCGCCAGCTGCATGCGGTCGATGTCGTTGCGGGTGGAGAATATCTCGATGGTGATGTCGCGCTCGGGCACCTTGCCGGCGTAGATGGTGAAGCCGCCGTTGTCGCCGGTGTGGTAGACCACCGTCGGGCGGCCGGGCCACTGCTGGACGAAGAAGCCCAGGCCATAGCCCGTGTGGGGCTGGTAGCCGTAGTTGGCGCCCTCGGGGATGGTGATCACGGGCGTGTAGGCCAGGCTAAGGGTGCTGTCGCCCACGATTCGCCCCTCGCGCAGCGCCTTTTCCCACAGCGCGAACTCGCGCACACTGGTGTAGAGTCCGCCGTCGGCCTTGGTGGCGAAGAAGGTCTCCTCGCCGTAGTCATATTCCTCATAGCGCCTGACCGAATCGTTCCATTGATAGCCGTGCGCCATCTCGGCGATGGTGCGGCCGTCCTCGAAGTAGAGCGTGCGCTTCATGCCGGCCGGCTGGAGCAGGTGCTCGCGCACGTAGCTCTCGAAGTCCTGTCCGGTGACTGCCGGCACAATTTGGTAGATGAGCTGGTAGGTGGGGTTGATGTACTCATACTGCGTGCCAGGCTCGAAGTTGAGGGTCGACAGCGTGTCGATGTAGCCGGCCGAGGCCACGTCGGTGGCATGGAGCACAAAGTCGCGGTCGGCGCGGTTGCGGGCGTCGGGGATGCCGCTGGTGTGGCTCAGCAGCTGCCGCAGCGTCACGCGCTTGAGCAGGGGCGAGTGCCATTTTGGGAAGAACCGGCTCAGCGGATCGTCGAGACTCAGCTTTCCCTGTTCGGCCAGCTGCAGGACGCACATGGCGGCGAACTGCTTCGACACCGATGCGATGCAGAAGTTGGTGGTGGGCGTCACCGGAGTCTTCGTCTCCATGTCGGCCAGCCCATAGCAGCCCTCAAATAGCACCGAGTCGCCCTGCATGATGAGCACAGCGGCCCCCGGCTTGTCGGGGGCAAAGACGGTGCTCAGCAGCGAGTCGGCCTGATGTTCGAAAGGAGACGTGTCGTGTCCGTGGCGCGACGTGCAGCCCGCCAGCATAGCCACGCCGGCTGCCAAGATTGCAATAGCTTTGCTGATGGTCTTCATTTCATCTATCATCGACAAAATTATTCATCTTGCAAAATTACTGCAATCCGAGCGCAATGCCAAACAAAAGACAAAGTTTTTTGTTTGGCATTGCCGAGGAGCCGCGTAATTTGGGCGGAGCCAACATTACTGCAATCCGAGCGCAAGGCTATAAATGATATGCACGCTTCGCGTGGAAATCTGCGATTAAGCGAGAGCAAACAAGAACTCGTTCTTGGTTTGCAGAGCGAGAGCAGATTATCAAAATCTGCGATTAAGCGAGGGCAAACAAGAACTCGTTCTTGGTTTGCAGAGCGAGAGCAGATTATCAAAATCTGCGATTAAGCGAGAGCAGATTATCATAATCTCTCAAATCTATTCAAAATCTAACAAAACTATTAATTTGAAATCTTGAAAGATTTGATAGATTACCGCTCGAAGGGCGCTAAAACTGCGCGCTTCGCTAGCCCATCGAGCTCCCTATCTGTAGTGAGCACTTCGTGTTTCTCGTCGATAGGCGGCCTTTTTTCGAAACACCATATCTATAACACGCACCCTCTCTCAATCGTTGTTCCGCTGTTCTGACACCCTTACGCTGGGGACAACACAAATATAAGGTGGGTTCTATAAATTGCTAAAAAGTAATGAATGGTTTTGGCCGCCTTGGGTTGCTTGCTGGCATCTTTTGTCTCAACAGCTTGAACCGTAGCCCGCTACTGCTTCGCGCAGCTTGAGCCAAAACCTGCTCAGCAATCAAGCCCAATTCGACTCAAGCAATTTATAGAACCCACCATAATTGCTTTTTTAAGGTTCTACTCATTCAGGCTCTGGCAAGACCAAACGTAACCCGATGTGGCGCCAACGCGCGGTTGGGTTGGTGGCTGTGCGCCCGGTGGCGCGGCAATAGTCGGCATGCATGCTCCAGTTGCCACTGCGATGCGCGCGGTCGGTGCCCGTAGCGGGTCCTGTGGGGTTGGTCTGGTCACTGAGGTCGTAGAATGGGGTGTACCAGTCTTGGCACCACTCGCTCACGTTGCCGCTCATGTCGTAGAGCCCGAGCTCGTTGGGGTGCTTGGTGGCCACCACGTGGACGCCAAAGCCAGAATTCGGATCGTTCTGGTTAAGGCCGTTGAACGCGTTGTCGTCATACCACGCCACGCGGTCGACGTCGTTGCTGCCGGCGTACTTGTAGCCTTTGCTCTTTTTGCCTCCAAGGGCGGCATATTCCCATTCGGCCTCGGTGGGCAGACGGAAGGAGAGTCCGGTCAGCTCGTTGAGCCGAGAGAGGAACTCCTGGCAGTCGTCCCAACTCACCGACTCCACGGGCCGCAGCAGGTTGGTGCCGTAGCTCACCGAGCTGTGGTAGGAGCCATACGATGAGTTGCCGTAACTGTTGAAGTAGCTCGGGTTCTTGCCCATCACAGCATACCACAGCTGCTGGGTGACCTCGGTCTGACCGATGGAGAAGCCGTTCAGCGCGACGTTGTGCGGACCGCGGTCGCTGCCCATGACGTAGGTGCCGCCGTCTACTTTCACCATGACGAACGGCACGCCGTTCACGGTGTATGTGGTCATGACCGGGGCTTCGTCGGCCGCTTCGAGGCCGAGCATGATGTTGATGATTTTGTTCACGTCGGCGATGTCGACATTGCCGTCGCCGTTGGCGTCGCCCTCATCGGCCTTAGGCTCGATGGTGAGCACCATGTTGATGATGGCATTGATGTCGCTGACGTCGACACTGCCATCGGAGGTCACGTCGCCGATTCTCATCATGCGGGGAACGGTGAATTCCGCCGTGGTGTAGCCGCTGGGCTTGCCGCTCTCGGTGGCAAGGGCAGTCAGCACAAAGTGCTGGTCCACATCGGTGCGCATGATGGTATAGGGCGATTGGATGGTGGCTCCGTTCAGAGTGATTTGCTTGTAACCTTTACCGGTGACTTGTATGACGCCACGGTCGGGGAAGATATCGCATGTAACAATCGGAGGAGGGACGACGCCCTGCTCGACTACCGTGTAGGTGTTCTCCGGAATACCCGAGCCATAAAAGGAATTATACTCGTCGCCATAGACGAGATACAAATTATAGTTGTCGCTCGTCACGTAACGGATATAGAACTCGTCGCCGCTGCCTTCCTGCACATAGTTGACATTGATGTCGGGGCTGTTATTGAAATAGTTGCCTCCATGGATGTAGGCTTTTCGCATGCGGTTGTACATCACAATTTTGCCTGATTCGGTGGTCACAAAGCACCACAAACACTCGTCGACATTTGCATTCTGGTTCGACAAGTAGATGGCTGCGAATGTTTCGTTGTTTGCATACACAAAACGGTTGAGGGTTTTTACCTGGTACCAATGGGTGTCTTGGGCGTCGGGATCGGTTGTCGGCACAAATGGAAAAGCGTGCGACAACATGGGCAGCATCAACACTGCCACCATCAATGATAATCTGTACATCCTTTTCATAGTCATCTATTTTAAGTATTTAACAAGCAATATTTTATGTTTTTATTGTCCGAAAAATAAGGTGGTGGTCGTCAGCAACCATTATCTGGCTCATCCCTTTCCCACCATGATGTTGATCACGGCGTTCAGGTCGTCGATGTCCACCTCGCCGTTGGCGTCGACGTCGGCATTGGGCCACTGGCTCACGGTGGCTTTGCGGAGCATGATGTTGATGACGATGTTCAGGTCGTCGATGTCCACCAGGCCGTCGCCGTTCACGTCGCCTTTGGTCGAGGCGGCCTCAAACGCGAACTCTGCCATCTGGAAGACGTAGTTGCTGGGGTTCCACCCGTCTTTACCGCAAATCTCGCTCACTTCGAAGCGGAAGTATTGATAAGCGGTAGTGTTACCTTCGATTGGGAAATGATAGTCTTCGCTGTTGCGGGTGCCAAGTCCGGCGGCTGCTCCATCGGTCACTACGGCCAGTATGGCCCAGCCATCGTTCTCTTTGGCTTTGCCATAGAGCTTCCAAGCCTTGGGGTTGCGACCGGTGTAATAGTAGGTGTCGTTGCCGGGGGTGAGGATGTAGCCCTTGGGCGTGATGGGGCGGTTGCTCTTGAAGTCGACCCAGATGGTCTGCCAGGCCCCCGACGAGTTGACCACACACCACTTGGTGTTCTTGTCCTTGTCGAACATCTTGGCGTAGCCTTCACCGTCTTCGTTGCCTAATTCATTGTTTGGAATGTAGTAGTCGTAGGGCGTGAGCGTGACATCGGCTGGTGGGTCGGGAATCGGATTCTCCAGACGGGGAACGGTGAGCGTGGCGGTCACCGTGCTCATCAGCTTGCCCTCTTCCTGCGCCGTGGCCGTGACGTTCAGCGTCTGGTCGGCATTGGTGCGTGCGATCTGATAGGGGTTTTCCACCTCCGTGCCGTTGACGTAGAGGTGCAAATCGCCCTTGCCGTAGACCGTGAGTTCGCATTTTTCATCGTAGGTCACAAAACCGATCAGCGTGTCGGCGGTCATCTGTGGCTCTTCCTCGAAGAGAGCCTCCGTCACCGTGAAATAGGAATCCCGGCCACGGGTGGTGTAGAATCCCTCGCCACTTTGGTAACACAGATAATTCTTCAACGTCTGAGTGCTGCCAAAAACTGTGAGGAGGGCATAGATGTAGAAATTGTTTCCGCTCCCTGCCTCGTAGTAATCCAGGCTGGATTCGGTGTCAGGACCCAGAAATTGGCCGGCATACAAATAACTCTTCGTGCCACGGTTGTAGATTTTGTATCCCGAAGTGGCATCGCCCACAAAGCACCACAGGTATTCATCGGAATTGGAGGCCGAAGAACTCACTTTGATGTCGCTGTCGCCATAGGGGTCGGGCGAAGCGTAAACATACAGGTTGCTGGTCTTCAGATGATACCAGTGGATGGGTTTTGCCGAAGGACTCGACGTGGGCACAAAGGGCAACGCCTGTGCAAGCATTGGCAGCAAGAACGCTGAAAGAATAAGCGTGAATTTGATGAACTGTTTCATTTCGGTTGTCGTTTATTGTTTGGAGGGATATAAAGCTACGGCAAAAATAGTGGATGTTTGCCGCTCATGCCAAATGTCTCTGCGTGGACTTTTATGTCAATGCGCTAAAAGCCATGTGATTGCAGCAAAAAACCACAATTTGCACCGAAAAGCCACACGCGTTTTGTGTCGCAGTGCCGAGCCGCTCGGTGCGGACGCATGGCCGGCAGGCGGCATCGCTCATCACAAGCTTATTTCTGTCGATTTGTGGGATAAAGGCCGTGAGGCTTTGGAAAATAATTGTAACTTTGCAGTGTTTAATCAAGAGGACGATGGTCTATACTGCTTATAACATGCTCAACATCTGCTCATTGTTGCTCATCGGCACATTGGGCTTGGTGATGGCTGCAATGCACATTCCAGTGCGAAGCGACACACGTCATTACCGCTCGGCTCGCACATTTCTCTGCATGGCTTTTATTCTGCTGAGCTTGATCAAGGTGCTGGAGATTGTTACGCCCAAGGCCAGCGAGGATGAGCTGACGAGCTGTTATGCCTTGATTGTGGCAGCGTTTCAGGCACTTTGTTTCACGATGTCGATAATGATTCTCATCAGCCCTCGGCGGGTTGCGCATCGATGGATGGGATGGAAGCTGTTGCTGCCCATTGCCTTGGCCTCGCTTGTGCTCGTGGTTGCGCAGCGCAAACTGCCGTTCGGGCAGTTCCGGCTTGTGCTGGTGGGATGTTCTCTTTTGTATGTGGCTATGCTGGCCTATTTCACATGGGTCTTTAGGAATGCTTATCAACATTTCAAGGCCGAAATGTTTACCTGCTATCAGGAGGACGAATTGAACAGGCAGTTGCGGTGGGTCAGTCACACGTTCTATTCATCATTGGCCGTGGGGAGCCTGGCGTTCTTTTCGATAAGTGGGGTGAAGCTGCTCGATTGCGTTTTCGTTGTTCTATATACGGCGTTCTATGTCTATTTGACCATCCAATTCATCAATTATTCCCACTATGCCTCGCTGGTGTGGCGAGCTGATGAGCCCGTCGACGTTTTGATGGAAGAGGCAGAGCCTTCGGAGCCAGCGAGCGGCGTGCTAAAGAGCGACGAAGAGGCCGGGGCTGCCGATGTCGCCCAGTCGAGGTATGCGCTCATCGGCGCAAGGCTTGAGGGGTGGGTCAACGAGAAAAAATTCTTGCTCAGCAATGTGGCCGTCAAAGATGTTGCCGCCGAATTGGGAACCACGCCTCGCCGACTCAATGAGTATTTCAGTAAGGTGGTTGGGGAGGACTTTGTGAAATGGCGCATAGGCCTGCGCCTGCGCCATGCCTGCCAGCTCATTGACGAGAACCCCGACCGACCTATTCAGGAAATTGTAGCCGCGTCGGGCTTTGGCGACCGCAGCTACTTCTATCGCAAATTTGCCGAATTGAAAGGTGTGACGGTGGCCGAATATAAGCGCCAAGCCAAACTTCGTAGTGCCAGCCAGAAGAATGGTTCGTCCATCGGCTCGCCGGCCGATGCCAGTGCGGCAAGTTGACGCATCGGCTGTCAATGTGGCTGCTGGATGCCTTTCATGGTGAGGGCGATGCGCTGGCGGTCGAGGTCGACGCTGAGCACGCGCACGCGCACCACCTGTCCCAGCTTCACGACTTTCGACGGGCTGTCGATGCGACATGCCCCTCAAAATTGGCGACCATCGCCGCACCACCGTCAAACCGAATATCACAGCTCGATTCAACCCACTTGCACGTCATTATCTCTAACCGCACATAGCGTAATGCCGCATAACTCATCAAAGCACACTCCACTTGCTCCTTCATTTTAAGCAAACATATAATCCTCAAATAATGAAGGTTGTGACTCTCTTTGTATAACACGTGAATGCGCTGAAAGGTCAAAGTTGAATACCAACGCTTCAATCATTGAGTGGCGATTCTCAATTCTACCACCAGAATGATAAAAATGTTCTTTGGTGATAACGTTGAATTGCGACCAAAAGTTTTTCAACATTTCATTCTCTCTAAAATCATTATGATGCCATGTTGATAGGATGAACTTTGCGCGCGTATTTGATAAAGCATTAAATAGTGCAATCTCATCATCTTCTGTCCACCCATTATAATAATCAACGTAGCGACCATAATAAGGCGGATCACAATATATTAAATCATTTTCATTTGCAAATGATAATACACTTTTAAAATCAGCATTAATAAATGACCAATTCGATCGCTTTATGATATGACTTATTTGTTCAACTTGATTACAAATTTTAGTAATATATGCGGGTGAAAACCTATTCGGTTTTTTACAAAAGGGTATATTCCATTCACCTTTTTTATTAAATCGCATCATACCATTAAAGCCAGCACGTGATAGAAAAATAAAATCGAATGGGCTGTGCTCTGTGTTAAAACGGTCTTTAATGAGTCTGTAATGAGCGTATCCATCCTCGTCAGCTACAGATAGTAGCTTTGATTCCTTTTCCAAATATTCTCTAATTGAGAATTTATTTATTACTCCTTCTTTTATGCCTTTATAAAACGCAATAATATGTGGATTTGTGTCACCCGCAATAAAACTCCCTCTTAAAGGTGAGTTAAATCCAACAACACCTGTTCCGAAGAAAGGCTCAATCCAATTCGCATTAGTAGAAATTCCGGATTGTGCAATAACATCAACAATCCAGGGGACTAATTTTGTTTTAATTCCCTGTGACTTTATTGGAGGTACAATGACTTTCATAATCGGTCCAAAAATCGTTGTTGAGAACGTAAATACTCCTTATATGTGGCTAAATTATTATATTTAGGAGCAGACATCCCTGCTGCACGAGCATCAGCCTTATTATAATAGTTCATCCAATAGTCATCGAATATATCTTCTCCTAACTCAGCAAAAGGACCAGTACCATTTACTAGTTTCTCTATTTCAGAAACGCCTCCAATATTTCTTGTGTTTCCACTACCAGGGCGATCTATAGCTATTTTCCACTTGGGTTGAACAAAAAATATAAATTGTTCAATTACAGATTTGATTATAGCCAATTCATCCACAGAGTACACACGCTTTTCGTTAGCCGCAATTACACTTTGCTTATATAGCATTCCAATAACGACATGAGATGAATACTCATTATAAGAGTGATCCATGCTCATTCTGGTATCCCTATTACGGAAATAGCCCCAATATGAGCCAAGTGTCAATCCATTAATTCTATTGTCGCTCTCGTAATAAGAAGATTTAAAATCGACAGCAAAGAAGTTTCCTTCAGAATCCACAAAGGTTAAATCAGGATAATAGTTTTGTGCTGATGGCAACTCCAATCTCATGTGATTCCGACGTGCGAACAATTCTAGTTTTGGGATTAGCAGAATCTCAATTATCTTTGAAACAACCTTTGTATCATGGGTTATTGTATACCTAAAATCCGCAAGATAGTTCCACTGTTTGCATTTTAGAGTACTTGTTCCAAC
>CAMVDK010000099.1 GCA_947166165.1 uncultured Porphyromonadaceae bacterium | reverse complement strand
GAGGAGGGCGGGCCATAGCGGCTCGCCCTCCTCATTATAATTCGAGTGTTCGAGCGTTCGAGTATTCGAGTATTCGAACACTCGAGCACTCGATTCTTTTTTTGGGGGGGATTATTGTGCCTCGAGGAGTGCCTGGTAGTTGCAATGCAGCAATTCGCCATTGTCGCCACGCAGGTGCATCGGTCCACCCACGCACCAATCCCACGCCTTGCAGCCGTCGCACGCTCCGCGCTTGGCCCAGCGCCGGTCGCGCATCGGCTCAAAGCGTTGCTGCCACACGTCGGTGAAGCGGTCGTGGTAGATGTTGCCTTGCACATAGTGCGACCGGATGCTCATGCAGCCGCCTATGTCGCCATTAGCCAGCACCGACGCCGTCATCGTGCCGGCATCGCAGCGATAGGTGTGGTTGCGCACCACACCCTCGAAGTCGCCCAAGAAGCCCTCGCAACTGTACGACAGATTCATGCCGCCCTCGCGCCGCACGCCGGCGATGAACCGCATCAACGCCGCATATTGCTCCGGGGTGAGAAAGAGTTCGTTATTCTTCTTGGCTCTCCCTTGCGGGAAGATGGTGAAAATGCGCCATTTGCGCACACCGGCGGCAACGAGCTGCTGTCGCAACTCCGGCATCGAGGAGAGGTTGCGCTGATTGGCACAAGTGATGACATCCCACGTGAGGCCCCGCGTTGCTGCCAGCAGGCCGACGGCGCGCATGGCACCTTCGAACGAGTCGCCACCTCGCAGCCAGTTGTGCTCTGGCTCCAAACCATCGATGCTCACGGCCACCGTGCGAAGCCCCGCCGCCAGCACATCGTGCAGCATTTCCTTGGTGAGCAGCACGCCGTTAGTGACAAACCCCCACATGAATCCTCGGCTCGTGATGGCGCGGCCGCATTCCACGATGTCGGGGCGCACCAATGGTTCGCCGCCAACGGTGTTCACCAGCACCCGGCCGGGCTGGACCATGGTGGCCACATCGTCGAGCACCTGCTCGAAGTGAGCCAGCGGCATGTCGGGCAGGGCCGAGGTCTTGCGACAATCGCTGCCGCAATGACGGCAGCTGAGGTTGCATCGCAGCGTGCACTCCCAAAACAGCTGGCGCAGCGGATGATTAGCCTCAAGCCACCGGCGCACTCGGCGCATGTTCTCCAGTTCAAGAATCTGACGGGTCTTCATGGGCCACAGAGTCGCTGTGGTTCACCGAATCGGGAGCTTCATCAATGGGTGGGCCATAAACGTCCTCAACCACTTCAACGTCGGTGTCGACATCGGGCGGAGGTCCATAGACGCTTTCAAACGGGCGGTTGACACATCCCGTCAGCCCCAAAGCAGCCCCGACAGCCACCAGGGCGCGGGCAATAAGCTTCTTTGATGTAAAAAAACGGTCATTCATCACAGTGCGGATTTTTAGCCTGTCGCTTCGCAGCATGCGAAATCACGAATAAATCGTCACGAATCACTCAACCCTTTGGAACAAGTTTTGGCACACTGGCTTGCGTTGCTTTACCGAGCATGACATTGATGACGATGTTCAGGTCGTCGACATCCACGCCGCCGCTCTTGTCGACATCGGCGTCGGGATAGAGGGCGAGCGTGGCGCCGTTTTTGCCCACCATGATGTTGATGATGATGTTCAGGTCGTCGACATCGACAAAGCCATCGTGGTTCACGTCGCCCACGCGGTATTGCGGCGTGGTGGGTTTGCTGATGACCAGGTTCTTGACAGCGTTGCCGTTAGCGTCCTTCAACCAGGAAAGGATGATGCTGCTTGTGCCATTAAACACGGTGTCGACACTTAAATAGGCTCCAACCGGCTCGGTGATGGCCAGGCCATCGTACAGATGCATCTCGTTGAAACTGTTGAGTGCATCTTCCGTGCAATTGGCGGTCAACTTTGTCTTGGCTCCATGCATCTCGAGAGCGACTCCATGATATTGAGAGCCAATAAGTCCATCTTGACCAGTTAGATTAATCTGGGCGCCATCGGCGATGGTGAGGCTTCCGCTCTGTTGTCTTATGCATATTCCAGTTGGATGCGACACGTTGAGTGTTCCCGTGTTGCGGATGGTTAATGAATTGATCGAAGAACCGTTGGAGAACACCAAGATTCCGCTATTGCCATAAGAAGCTGCGGTGCCCTCTCCTCTGTTCAGCCTATTGACACCTTGCAGATCAATGGTAACGCCATCAGAGTAGACGTCGATACAGTTTTGGTCAGTAGTCGTGATGGTGGCATTTTTCATCTTCAATGTGTTGGTTTTGTAATCGAACGACAATTGGCCCGACACGCCATCGATCACGCTCAAGTCGCCCGCATTGTCTGGGGTCACTTCCACATCATTGATCCACATCTGGAGGCTAGCCACATTGATCAGGGCACTTCCCAGGTCCACGCTCGAAGGCGGTGTGGTGCCGAACAGCGACTGCGGAATACGCAGCGCTGCTCCGCCACTGTAGACCGTCAAATCGCGCAAGTAGAATTTTTTCGCCGTTCCGTCAAGAGTATACACAGCTCCGCTTCCTTGACTGGTGGCGAAGAATTGCGAATCGCCTTGCGGAGCGACGAGGTAGTTGACTACCGGCGTGTTGACCATTATATTGGCAGGAGGTTGATTGAACAAGTAGAGATCTCCAGGGTCTCCACAGAACATGATTCCCGTGTTACTCGGAATGCTGCGGTCGGACTTCAATGCAGTAAAGGTAAACTGCTTATCAGTCCGGTCATAACCATCGACATAATAGCAAACGCAATAGTCGGGAATCTGCAGATTGGCGTCCATGGGAATCGAAATCAACGAAAACCTGGTGGTTGGTCTGTAGCAGGGCAGCAGGTGGCGGTTGTTCTCTGGGTTGCTCAGCCACGAGCGAGTCTGGTTCTCGATGTCACGGTATTGGTTCAGCGGTGCGTAGATCACATCTTTGGAACTATCGTACATAGCGAATATCTCATTGCCGATTTTAGTCTTCTCGGTGCGGTTGATGATCAGTTGGAGCCCCGTCCAGCCATAGAAAGCGCAGTCGCCAATCTCTTCCAAACAAGTTGGTAAACTGTATCGCACTCCGCCCAACAAGTTACGGTGAAAAGCGTAAGCTCCAATGCGTTTCAGACCATTGCCGAGTGCGAGGCTTCGAAGACCGACACCGTCGAATGCGTGGTCGTCAATTTCGGTCACTGTATTAGGTATGGCGACATCCTCTAGGCCGGTACCGACGAGCGCACTTTTTCCAATACGTGTCAAGCGATCGCCCAGATAGTAGATTGGTGTGGCACAGCCATATAGTGCCGAGTCGCAGAATTCCACGGGGCGGGGGATTTCAAAACTTGTGCATCTCGACAGTCCGGCGAACGCCTTGGCACCGATGATCCTGATGGCATCACCGCCAGTGACCTTCTTGATGGTTGACTTGTTGCGGAACACCTCGCGTTGCACCTCGGTAATCATGTAGGTCTTGCCGCGATGCGACACCGTTTTGGGAAAGTTGACAGTGCCGTTGAAGTCGTCGGCGCCAATCACCGATCCCACCACCGTCAGCTGGCCGTTGACGGGCGACGACTGCACGTAGGTGTCGGTGTAGCTCTGGGTGCTGCTTACGGTGTAGCGCAGTGTGTAGTCGACGTAGGTGGTCGAGCCTGAGGCATACTTGATGAAGTCGAAGTCGTAGGCGTCCTCGACCACGCCGCCAGTGAACTTGGTCTTCCAGCCATTGCTGGGCGACCACCACGATGCGTTTTGATAGTGCCCGGTGCGCCACAGGGGCACGTGCAGCGTCACCCCCGAGGGCAGCGAGGAGAACACGGTGGCGTACTGCAGGCTCGCCGGCACCGTCTTCAGGTTGAAGTGCAGGTGCTTGAGCGTGGTGGTCGACAGGCCGTCGAAGGTGGCCGTCTGGATCATGGCCACCGAACTGGGAATGCGGATGGTCGTCACATTAGGCATGCTGTTGAAGACATTGGTGCCAATGAACGTCACGCCGTAGGGGATGTCGACCGTGGTGAGCTTGGAGCCTGCCATGGCATAGTTGGCGATGGCGGTCAGCGCATTGGGCATGCAGTCGCCGAGCGGGCCGGACATGGAGGTGGTGCCAGCCCCCAACTGGTGGAGCAAGGTCTTGTCCTTGCTGTAGAGGCAGTTGGGCGTGGACGAGTGGGTGGCGAAGTAGCTGTTCGACGAACTCACGGTGAACTGGGTCAGACTGCCGCAGAACGCGAACGCACCATAGCCGTAGGTGGTGAGCGAGGCGGGGATGTAGACGTTCTGCACGGCCGTCCTGGTGAAACAGGTCACACCCAGCTTCTGCACACCCTGGCTGGTCTCGTTGGAGCCATAGAGCCGAAGCGTTTTCAAGTTGGAACAGCCGGCAAACGCGTTAAGCCCGATGATCTTGGCGCTCAGGATAGCTTTGGTCAGCGACGTGCAACCGAAGAAAGCGTAGTCGCTGATGGTGTCAATCTTGTTGGTCTCGCTCATGTCGAGCGTCTCGATGGTCGAGCAGCGGTACCGCATCGATTTGTCGATGCGCGTTACGTAGTAGTGGCCGAGTCCTTGCACATAACTCTCGTTATAGCCGATTTTGAGCGTCTTGTTGGTGGCGCTGGCGCGTGCATTGGCTCCCAGCAGCTTCACCCGCCCGTAGCTTTGCGTGGCTGGATCCCAACCCTGGGTGACGTTCATATATACGTCATACAGGTTACCGTCGGAGTTCCGGCCCATCACATGGTTATGGAAATCGGCGGCCGTGTGGCTCCACTGCGTGGTGAAGTTGCTGGTGATCAGACTCACCGCGTTGGCTGCCGTCATTCCGTCGGGGGTGGCGCACGTCCAGTAGCGCGAGCCACTCACCGCAGCCAGGCCGTAGAACGCGTTGCTGCTGATGGTGGGCATCGTCTCGGCAGCGCAATTAATCATGGTGATGGGCGCTTTGTAGAAGGCATAATTGTCAATCCGCTTGATGCTGCTCGGCAAATCGACAATATTCAGGCTCGTACAGCCGTTGAAAGCCGACTGGTGAATGTTCTCTACACCATACTCAATGGTGACTCTTTGCAGCGAGGTCTTGTCGTGGAATGCCGAGGGGCCTATCGTTTTCACCTGGAAGTACTTTTGGACACTGGAGTCAAAGACGTAGCCCGGAATGGTGATAGATGTGGGATTGCCCGTGTAGCCACTCTTGAAGCCAAAAATGGTGGCCGTGCCGTCAGACTGCACATTGAATGTGAAGTCGCCATAGACAAAGTCGGCGCTGGCGGCTATCGCCACCATCGCACTCATGATGAACAGTAGAAGCTTTTTCATAGTGGTTATCGTCGTTGTTCGGTGAATAATTATCTGTCAAAAGTGCAGGCCATATAAAACAGCAAGCACAAGAATATGTTTCGCCTCAAAATTACAACTAACAAACCAAAACACACGGCATTGCTTAGTTAAAATATATTAACAGTATGAATTTTTATGGTGGGTTCTATAAATTGCTTGCGCCGAATTGGGCTTGATTGCTGAGCAGGTTTTGGCTCAAGCTGCGCAAAGCAGTAGCGGGCTACGGTTCAAGCAGTTGAGACAAAAGATGCCAGCAAGCTGGCCCAAGACGGCCAAAACCATTCATTACTTTTTTGCAATTTATAGAACCCACCTTATTAACCCGCATTGCAACTCTACCGTTCAGCGAAAGCGAATGCCATAAGGCTGAAAGATCACCGGAGAGGCACAATAAGTTTTATTTGGAACATTGCCCGATTTGAAGTAACTTTGCATTTTGAATCAAGAACCAAGAATAACTTATGGCAAAGAAAAAGAAAAGCAACAAGCCTGGCGGCGGTGCGCAGCACCTGTCGCCGGCCAAATATCTGCTCAGCGGGGCAGCTCGCAAGCTCGAAAAAGGAAAATGCTACATCACCAGCGATTTAGAGGACTGTGGCGAAGGCATGGTGATTGTGAGCCGGCAGCACAACGGCGGGCGCATGAGCTTCGGAGTCTTTCTGGTCGACATCTTCTGCTTGGGGGTGAAAGACGCCCACGTCAAACTGCGCCTTGAGCCCTTCGAGTATGAGGACTACATCGATGGCATCGACGAGAGACTGGACCTGCAAGAAATCACCTACGAAGAAGCCCACAACTGGGTGTGGGGCAGTGTGGAATGGGCCAAGAAAGCCGGCATCACTCCGCACAAGGATTTCGCCATCGCCAAGATGATGCTCGACCCGGCCGACGCCTGTGCCACCCTCGACCTGGAGTTCGGGCGCAACGGTGAGCACTTCCTCATGGCCAACAACATGCAGGAGCTGGACCACTACCTGCCCATACTGCACGAGCACTTGGGCGAGAACTTCGACTACGTCGTCAACACCGACCCCTTCTGACCATCGCAGCAAGAACAGGCATTTATTTCCCCAAAAAGCCAAACATATCCCCACAATGAGCATCACACTCGACAATTTTCAGGCATTTGTGCCGTCGCGCATCTACTGGCGGGGCGAGGAATACCATGCGGGAGGCGCTGTGACCAGCCTGCGCAAAACGTCTGGCGGAGAGTGGCACGCCAAGGTGGCCGGCACCAACGACTACAACGTGCACGTCACCATCCACGGCAACGGCGGCCTGAGCTGGTCGTGCGACTGCCCCTACGACGGGACGATGTGCAAACATGTGGTGGCCACCCTGCTCGCCATGCGCGAGCGCGGACTGGACACGCAGCACGGCAGCGACCACTTCGAGGACGATGACTTCGACGATGCTGACGATTCCGATGAATACGATGGCTTCGTGAGCGAAGACCCCATTTACAAGGTCATCCTCGACGACGATGACGACGACGATGACGACAGCAACGCTGATGACGAACTGGAACGCCTCATCGCTGTGGCCAACAAAGACGACCTCGCCGAATTTCTGCGCTCGCGAGCGGGGTGCGACCCGGCACTGCGAAATGCGCTGGTGAGACACATCAAACTGCGCTACGTCAACCCCAGCAAAGCCAACAACACCGACTATGCCCGCTTGGTGCACCAAACGCTCCAGGCCTGTGTGGACACGCATCGAACGAGATACAACGACTACTACGACGAGACCAACTGGGACGAGGTGGCCAACCAAGCCTGCGCACTGGTGGAGAAAGGCGAGAAACTGCTGCTCGCCGGCAACGCATGGGCGGCGGTGACCATCGCTATGGAGGTGCTCGACACCATCGACGACATGATGGACGAGAGTTTGGTTTACGACGATGATGCCGACATTGGCTGCGCCTGCGAATCGGCCGGCGACCTGCTCCTCAAGGCCATCGACGCACCATCAATCAACGAAGGCCAACGGCGCGAGACCATTTCGCGCGTGAAAGAACTCACCGCATCGGAAATCGAGAACTACGGCTTTTACAACTTCAGCGACCTGGTGACGCGGCTATCGGAAAAAGTGCTCAACGGCGACGACACTATCTCGCTGCTCAACGACTTGATTGCCAATGCACCCAGCTACCAGCGTGAAGGCTACGTGCTGCAAAAAATCAATCTGCTCGGCAAGATGGGTCGCACCCAGGAGCGCGAAGCCACCATCGACGAGTTTATCAGCGTCCCCCGGGTGCGCGAGCTGCGCATGCGCGAACTCATCGCCGCCGGCCGATATGCCGACGCCCTGCGCGTGATTGCCGCCGGCATCAGCCAGGCTCAGAGCAGTGGGGCGTATGGAAGGGAACGTGAGTGGCTCAAGCACAAAATGAAGGTGCTCGGCCTAATGGGCGACACCGCCGCACAAGTCGATGTGGCGCGCCAGCTGTTCTTGAGCAGCGGCTACCAAGCCATGGAATACTATCACGTGCTCAAGCAGCTCATTCCCGCTAAGCAGTGGAAAGCCCAACTGGCGGCGATGCTCGCCAGCGAACACAACCTGTCGAACGACTCGCTGGCCAAAATCTACATCGAGGAGAAAGACCTCGACAAGCTAATGGCCATGGTGAGCAACCAGCAGTACAACCGCCTCGACACCATCATGGACTATGCCGTCCACCTGCGCAAAACCCACTCGGCCGAGCTGATACCGCTGCTCGACCACGACATCCGCGACTATGCCGACTGCAACATGGGCCGCAACCACTACGAGCACCTGGCCGACGCCTTGCGCGTGATGCGCAACCTGAAAGGAGGGCGCGCCATTGCCAAGGACCTCGCCGCCCACCTGTGCGCCGCCTACCCCCGGCGTCGAGCCATGGTGGAAATCCTAACCCCATTGAAAAAGTGACGAGTGAACAAGCATTTTTTTCAAGGTGGGTTCTATAAATTGCTTGCGCCGAATTGGGCTTGATTGCTGAGCAGGTTTTGGCTCAAGCTGCGCGAAGCAGTAGCGGGCTACGGTTCAAGCAGTTGAGACAAAAGATGCCAGCAAGCAACCCAAGGCGGCCAAAACCATTCATTACATTTCAGCAATTTATAGAACCCACCTCAACTTAAGCCGCCTGCCTGCGATGGGAGGACGGCTTTTTTGTTGTGCCCTTATTGATGGGGTGGCGGCAATAGGGCGGCCTCATCGGTGGAACTTGCGCACCATGATGGCCACGACGATGTTCAGGTCGTCGATGTCGACAATGCCGCTGCCGTCGATGTCGGCGCGAAGGGCCAGGTCGGGGTCGGACGCTTTCTTGGTCATGACGTTCAGGATGGCGTTCATGTCGGCAATGTCGGCGATGCCGTTGCCGTCCACGTCGCCGGCATTGGCGGGCAGGGCAAACTGCTCGTCGAGGAAGGCCAGACGCTTGTCGAACCAGCTGCGGAGCAGCTTGCGCTGGGCGTCGAAGTCGAGCTCGAGGTAGGCGATGTCGCTGTCGCCGCTCCAGCGGGCCTGCTCGCGCAGGATGGTGCCGGAGCGCTTGAGCATGTCGAGCGGGGCGGTGTAGCGCTGGCGAAGGCTGGCCAGGGAGAATGTGGACGAGCGCAGCTGGTGGTAGCGCACCACGACATGGTCGTAGAATCCGCCGGCGTTCAGGCTGGTGAGGCGGTCGAACAGGTAGTGCTTCATATCCATCGCTAGGTTGGGGTTCTCGCTGCGGCGTTTGTCCGACGAGTTCCAGTCGGTGTAGTATTGCCCGGCGGTGGCATCGAGGTCCCAGGGGGTGACGCTGATGCGGCGGTCGGCGCCGATGTCGTGGATGAACCAGTACATGTTTTTGCCCCGGTTGTCGATGGCCTTGAGCAGCTGGCACAGCAGGTAGTAGTCGCGCAGCACGGGCAGGTCGAAGTATTCGCCCACATGGCTGCAGAAGTCGCGGTTGCTGCTCGATGCCACAAAGTGGGCGGCGCTGTAGAGCGGTTCCCAGTCGGTGGGGCTCACGTCGTCGAGCTCGGGATATTTGAGCGTCATGCCGCCCAGGGTGTCGAGCAGGTTGTTGTAGGTGTCGGGCACGTCGTACATGCGCACGGGGCTGTCCCACGACACGCTTTTCCACAACAGCCCGTGAATCTCCTTGGTACGGCTGTCGAACTTTTTGAGCTGCAGCTGTTTGCGGTCGATGGCCTCCATGAGTGAGTAGAGGCCGTGATAGTTGCCGTTGACAAAGAGCTCGGCGTAGGCGCTGTGCGAGCCGTTCACGGCGCTGGTCTCGTGGGCGAAATGGTAGGGCTTGGCCGAGAAATCGCGCCACAGGTCCATGGCCACGTGGTTGCGGATGCGGGCCATGTCGATCTGGCCGGCGTCGAGAATCCAGTTGTTGTCGTCGCGCAGGCCCAGCAGCGGCACGTTCACCTTGTTGCCCTGCTCGTCGAGCAGCTTGACGTGGAAGTTGTGCTTGTGGGAGTGGGGCTGGTTGGTGATGCCGCCGCGGTACTTGGCCTTGGCGGGCAGGGTGAGCGCCGTCGGCACGCCAGGCTCAATCACGGCCAGCGTGGCGGGGTGGTAGTCGCTGTTGAAGTCACCGTCGATGGTGATGATGGGCAGCAGCGTGAAGGCGAGCTGATGGGTGGCAGTGCCGGCCGCGGTGGTCACTGTCACGGTGAAGGTGCGGTTCTGCGCGATGCTGCCGAAGGCGTATGCCGTGCCGCCGGCCACGGTGGTGCCGTCGACGGCGAGCTTGGCTCCGGGCTCATCGCAGGCAATGGTGGCGGTGAGCGGCTTGTCGAACCATGAGGCGGGAGCCGAGCACAGCAGCATGTGGCTGTTGCTGTCGGCCACGGTGGGCAGGCCGTCGATGGTGATGCCGGCTTGGCACGGAAGGGCAGCCACGAGGGCCAGCACGAGGCAGTGTAGCAGTGTTCTCATCAGCTGGATATGGGTGGGGTGTGATTGCGGTCACAAAATTAAGGCGATTTTTCCAGTTGGCAAAGCATACTGCCGAAAATGGCTGGAAAAAAGTCGTGGCCCGGCCGCTCTGCCTGGCATAGCAGCACGGCACCGCGTCGGGTGGGTGGGGCGCGGTGCCGTGCTGGCGTTGGATGGAACTCGCGGGCGGCTCAGATGCTGAGATCGGAAGAGCGTCGTGTAGGGAAAGAGTGT
>CAMVDK010000098.1 GCA_947166165.1 uncultured Porphyromonadaceae bacterium | reverse complement strand
AACGAAAAAACCGCCTGTGCAAGCGGCTTAACCTTATTTAACTGTCAAATACCCGTACCGAAAACAATAGTTTTGAAATGAAAGTGAAAATAACAAGCCCTGTCTTTTGCATAATTCAAACGAATCCGCTAATTTTGCAGGGCAATTAACCAATATTATTTAATTATGAAAAAGTTTACATTGATTTCGCTTGCTGCTGTCGCCATGGCGATGGCACCAATGGCTGCCAATGCTCTGGATGCTAACGATGCAGCTATCGTGATTCCCGAACAGGAGATCATCTACGAAGCCCCCGAGGGCGAGGTGGTGTACTACAACCGCGTGGGCACCTCGCTGGCCATGGAGAACGGCTATGTGGTCGAGATTCCCCAAGAAGGCCAGATTGAGGTTGTGAAAGGCAACGACGGCTACGTGTATCTGAAAGACCTGGTGACCTTCTTCACGCCCGGCACCTACGTGCGTGGCGTCCAGAACGGCGACATGATCACCGTTCCCATGGGCCAGCGCATCCACCACTGGGATGGCCTGATTCCCTACAACGCTGAGATTTGGGCCTGCACCATCAGCCGCAACATCTTTGGCTCGATCCTGCTGACCAACTACGTGCTTCGCGACACCGAGGTGAGCGAGGTCAACTTCCTGATTGCCGGCGACAACCTGATTCTCCAGGACAGCGACAACAAGCACGGCATCGGCGTGTTCTACGACGACACCCGCCGCTGGGCCGGCTATGCCGACTACAAGGATGAGACCACCGTGGTTGAGCTGCCGCTGAAGCCCGAAACCCCGAAGGTGCTCACCTATGAGGCCGACGAGGAGAACTGCACGGCCAACATCACCTGCGAGGTGCCCACCGTGAGCGTCGACGGCATCGAGCTCGACCCCGAGCTGCTGCGCTACCGCCTGTATCTCGACGTTGGCACCACCGAGCCCGGCAGCGAGTTCCAGGTTTATGAGTTCGACCCCGAGGTCTACGGCCTGGCCGAGCCCACCACCGAGATGCCCTACACCTTCGACAACGGCCTGAACGTCACCGCTGGTGGCGCCACCGTGCAGCTGCAGAGCCCGATCCTGAGCGATGTGTACTATGTGGGTATCCAGTCGATCTACTACGGCATGCGCCGTCTCGTGCCGCGCATGGCCAAGGGTGATGTGTTCACCACTCCCATCACCGAGCCCGACCGCAGCGACATCTACTGGCTGCAGATCAAGGACTACGATCCCAGCGCTGTGAACGAGGTGGCCGACACCCGCACCGTGGCCTCGACCCGCTACTACAACGTGGCCGGCATCGAGAGCAACAAGCCCTTCGACGGCATGAACATCGTTGTGACCACCTACACCGACGGCACCACCAGCACCGCCAAGGTCGTCAAGTAACATCACTGGCAGCCAGCCTGCCGCGGTGAGCGCCGCCCACGCCTTTGAGCGAGGAGCAGGCCGCCCGGCGGCAAGCAAGCGCCAACATCCATCCGAAGAGCCACGCCAAGCCAGGCGCGGCTCTTCGTGCTTTGGAGCCCCGCGGCGCGCCCACAATGGCAATAGTGCGCCGCCGCGTGCAATAAAAAGCCGTGGCTTGCGTTAAGTTAATGATGAGGACCGCACTAACGGCCCACGCCCCAATGAGAAAGATTCTACGCCACATACCCCTGCTCTTGTTGACGCTCGTGCTGGTGCTGCAAGCCTGCAGCGCCAAGAAGAACACTGCCGGCTCGCGCTTCTGGCAGTCGATGAACACGCGCTACAACGTCTACTACCACGGCAAGACCAACTACGACGAGCAAATCAAGGAGATGGAAAACGAATATGAGGACGACTACTCGCAGCGCGTGCTCATCCATCCCGCCGAGGCGCGCAGCAACAGCAAGGCCCCGCAGCCCAAGGGCAGCTTCGACCGCACCATCGAGAAGATGCAGAAGGCCATCTCGCTGCACTCCATCAAGAAAAAGCCGGCCAAGAAGGGCGGCAAGCAGAGCGACCCGAAGTACAAGGAATGGATGGCCCGCGAGGAGTACAACCCGTTCATGCACAACTGCTGGTATCTGCTGGCCCTGGCCGAGTACATGAAGGGCGACTTCCTGAACGCCGCAGCCACGTTCCGTTACATCTCGCGCCACTTCACCTGGAAGCCCGCGCTCGTGCAGGAGGCGCAGGTGTGGGAGGCACTGAGCTACACCGCCATGGGGTGGAACTCCGAGGCCGACAACGTGCTCGCACACGTCCATGTGGACCAAATCGACGACGCACGCGTGCGCGGACTCGCCCATCTGGCCTTTGCCGACTATCTGATAAAGGAGCACCAGAGCGCCCAGGCCATCCCCCATCTGGTGGAGGCCGTGAAGAAGGCCAAGGGGGCTCAGAAGGTGCGACTCAACTTCCTGCTCGGACAACTCTATGAGGAGACCGGCGATAAGGAGATGGCCTACCGCGCCTACAAGCGCGCCGGAAGCAGCAACAGCTCCAGCTACCGCACCAAGTTCAACGCACGCATCAAGCAGAGCGCCGTGTTCCAGGGCTACGACATCGCCGGCGAGGTGCGCGCGCTCAAGCACATGACGCGCTACGACCGCAACAAGGAGTACCTCGACCAAATCTACTACGCCATCGGCAACCTGTACATGATGCGCGAGGACACCGTCAACGCCATCGACAGCTACATCAAAGCCGCCGAGAAGAGCACGCGCAACGGCGTCGACAAGGCCATCAGCCAAATCACACTCGGTGGCATTTACTTCGCCCAGCACAAGTACGACAAGGCACAGCCCTGCTACTCCGAGGGCATCACCCAGCTCAACGAGGACTATCCCAACTACAAGATGCTCAAGCACCGCAGCGACGTGCTCGACGAGCTGGCCGTCTACGCCGGCAACGTCACCCTGCAGGACTCGCTGCTGAGGCTCTCGAAGATGAGCGACGATGAGGTGAAGGCCGTCATCAAGAAAATCATCGACGAACTCAAGAAGAAGGAGAAAGAGGAGAAAGACGCCGCCGCACGCGAGGAATACCTGGCCAAAGAAGGCGCCAAAGGCAACCCGCTGGGCGACAAGAACGGCGGAGCCAACGCACCGCAGAGCTACCAGATGAACAACGACAAGTCGTGGTACTTCTACAACACCGCCACCAAGAACGCCGGCAAAACGGCCTTCCAGCAGGCCTGGGGCAACCGCAAGCTAGAGGACAACTGGCGGCGGCGCAACAAGAACACCTTCAGCTTCGACGACGACAGCCAGGCCGGTGGCGCCGACTCCACCACTCTCGCCATGGGCGACAGCCTGGCAGGCGACTCCACTGCCGTCGACAAAGAAGCACTCAAGCGAGCCGAAGACCCGCACTACGAGGAATACTACCTCAAGCAAATACCCAAGACCGAGGAGCAAATCCAGGCCGCACACGACGTGATTCAGGAAGGACTCTACAACATGGGCGTCATCCTCAAGGACAAACTCGAGGACTACGACGCCGCGGCCGACGAGTTCAACCGCCTGCTCACCGACTATCCCGACAACACCTACCGCCTCGACACATACTACAACATGTACCTCATGTATATGCGCAGCGGGCAGACGAGCCGAGCCAACATCTACCGCGACCTCATCCTGAACGACTTTGCCGACAGCAAGTACGGCCAGGCTCTCCAAGACCCGGCCTACTTCGACAACCTCAAGAACATGATGCGCGACCAGGAGAACATGTACGAGGCAGCCTATGCCAACTACCTGGCCAACAACAACGAGGCCGTCCACGAGGCCTACGCCGAGATGATGCGCAAATACCCGCTGTCGAAAATCATGCCCAAGTTCATGTTCATCGACGCGCTCAGCTACGTCACGCAGCGCAACTACGACAAGTTCAAAGAGGTCATCAAGGAGATGCTCCAGCGCTATCCCGAAACCGACATCACCCCCGTGGCCTCGGGCATCGTGAAAAACCTGAACGCCGGCCGCAAACTCGCCGGCGGCGGCAGCAACGCGCGTGGCATGTTCTGGAGCACCCGACTGAGCAACGACACCACACCCGAAGCACTCGAGCGCAAGTTCACACCGTTTGCCGAGGACAACGACAAGCCCCAGGTGTTCGTGCTGCTCTACCCCACCGACTCGGTGAGCACCAACCTGCTGCTCTACGAGGTGGCACGCCACAACTTCACCGCCTTCAAGGTGAAGGACTACGACCTGGAGCAGATGACCTTCGGCCGTCTGGGGCTGCTCGTGGTCAAGGGATTCGAGAACTTCGGCGAGGTGAAGCACTACCGCACGCTGTTCGAAAGCGACGAGTCGATGGCCATACCGCCACAAGTGCATCTCGTCATCATCAGCGAGAGCAACTTCCAGCTCCTGCTCACCGAGGGACGCTCGTTTGAGGACTACTTCGACTACCTCGAGAGCAAGAACGAGAAAGACGTCTCCGAAAAGGGCGTAGACCCCGACGCCAAGAAGGCCGCCAAGGGCAAAAAGGACTCCAAGAAGCCCGACAAGAAACAGGACAAGAAGCCCGACACCGAAGAGCCTAAGCCCGACAGCAAGCAGGCCGGCACGGAGGCGAAGCCCGCCGCAACCGACTCGATTGCCGCCACCAAGCAGGCCGCTCCCGCCGACTCACTTGCGACCGAAAAGGCCGTGAAGACCGACAAGGCCGAACCCGAGAAGACCGACAAGACTGAGCCGGAGAAGACCGACAAACCCGAGCCCGAGAAGACCGACAAACTTGAGCCCGAGAAGACCGACAAGGCCGAGCCCGAGAAGACCGACAAGGCCGAGCCGGAGAAGACCGACAAGGCCGAACCCGAGAAGACCGACAAGACTGAGCCGGAGAAGACCGACAAGGCCGAGCAGGAGAAGACCGACAAGGCCGACAAACCGGAAAAGAGCGTGAAGGCCGACAAGAAGAAGCCCGACGTGAAGAAAGAAGACGTGCTGGGCGGCGCCAGCGAGAAGCAGCGCGAACGCTACGAGGCCAAGCAGCGCGAACGCGAGGCCAAGCAGCGCGAACGCGAACGCCGCGAGGCCGAAAAGGAGGCCAAGAAGACGCAGGAGATGCAGGAGCGCATGCGCCAGGACAGCATCAAGCAGGCCCAGAAAGACCAAGACCGCGCCTACCGCGAAGCACAGAAGATGCGCGAGAACCGCTACAAGCACCGCGCCGACTCGGTGAAGAACGAGCAGAAGTCGCGCGAACAGGCCATCAAGGACAAGAAGCGCGAACAGGAAGAAGCGCGCAAGGCCAAGGAGCAGGAACGCAAAGAGAAAGCCAAGCTCCGCAAGCAAGAGCGCAAACAAAAGGAGAAAGAACGCAAAGAGCGCCAGAAGGCCAAGGAGCAGGAGCGCAAGGAGAAAGCCAAGCTCAAGAAGGAGCAGGCCAAGGAGAAAGCCCGCGAGGCCAAGGAGCGTCAACGCGAACGCGAGGCCGAGCGCAAAGCCAAAGCCGAAGCCGCCAAAAACGGCGACAAGGACAAGGGCAAGAGCTCCAAGCCATCGGCCCGAGCCGGCCAGGCGGGAAGCGGCAACACGCCCGACGGCTCCACGCCCGACGGCTCGAAAGGCCAGCCCACCGGAGCCACCACACCACAAGTGGGCGACGAGCCCGACGGCGACACCCCCACACCCTCGGGCAACAACAACGGCACGGGCGGACGCTCGGTGAGGAACCGCAAAAACTGACCCTTTGTCCCCCACCACCCAACGAACAGACACCACGAAGATGAAGCATATTCCATCATTATTAATCATCGCCGCCCTGGGGCTGACGGCCTGCGGTGGCGGCGACAAGCAAGCCGGCCAGGCGGCGCCATCCGGCGAGGAGGCCACCGAATCGACCGCCGCTGAGCGCGTCGACGGCCAGGGCCACGTCAGCTACCGGCCCGACACGGCACGCGTGTTCTACGACGGACAGGTGGACCTCGACAAAACATTCATCGTGATTTCGAAGCGCGACCTGCGCCTGAGCGTGTATGCCGACATCGGCGGCGACACCACGCTCGTGGCGCGCTACCCGGTGTGCCTGAGCCGAAACAAGGGACAAAAAACACGCTCGGGCGACATGAAGACGCCCGAGTCGGAACCCGGCCAGCCATTCACCATCGAGCAAATCCAAGATGCCAGCACCTGGGTGCACGACTTCGGCGACGGACGCGGCAGCATAGCGGCCTACGGCAACTGGTTCCTGCGCCTCAAGACCCCCTTCAGCGGCGTGGGCATACACGGCAGCACGGGCAACGAACACAAGATGCCCGGCCGCGACAGCGAGGGCTGCATCCGCCTGCGCGACGCCGACCTCGACCACCTGCACGACCACTACGCCCGCGTGGGCATGGCCGTGATCATCAAGGGCGAGAACCAGGGCGACCTGCCCTTCGAGCCCGCGGCCCGCAAGGGCCAGGGGCACCACCTGCCGCTGCCCTGACGGCGGCACACACGCCTCACGTCACACCATAGGAAACAGACCGTAGAGCTGCGCGTCGATCTTGTCGGTGACCTGCACGAAGTCCTCGGGCCGGTCGCCGAACTTGCATGTGTCGCCATCAATCACCAGCAGCGGGCCGCCATAGTCGGCTATCCACTGCTCGTAGCGCCGCTCGAGGCCCTGCAGGTAGTCCAGACGCATGGTCTGCTCATACTCCCGCCCGCGCTTCTGGATTTGCGCCACCAGCGTGGGGATGCTCGAGCGGATGTAAATCATCAGGTCGGGCAGCCGGACCAGCGACATCATCAGGTCGAACAAGTCACGGTAGTTGGCAAAGTCGCGGTCGCTCATCATGCCCTGGTCGTGCAGGTTGGGGGCGAAGATGCGTGCGTCCTCGAAGATGGTGCGGTCCTGGATAATCACCTCGTCGCTCTTCGAGATTTCCACCACCTCCTTGAAGCGCTTGTTCAGGAAGTAGACCTGCAAGTTGAACGACCACCGCTTCATGTCGGCGTAGAAGTCGGCCAGATAGGGGTTGTCGCTCACCGACTCGTAGCGAGGCTGCCAGCCGTAGCGCTCGGCCAGCATGCGCGTCAGGGTGGTCTTGCCGCACCCTATGTTTCCTGCAACAGCTATATGCATATCTATTCGTTGGTTGTATGATTATCGTCGTAGTCGAACAGTCCGAAGAGCAGGCGGTCGATGCGGTCGGTGACCAGCGCAAAGTCCTCCGGACGGTGCTCAAAGTCGAGCCCGTCTTTGTCCACAATCATCACCCGGCCCTTATACTGGTTGGTGATGAAGTCCTCATAGCGGCGGTTCAGGTTCTCGAGATACTCAAGCTGCATGGTCTGCTCATAGTCGCGCCCCCGCTGCTGGATGTTGCCCACAAGGTGGGCCACCGACGCGCGCAGATATATCATCAAGTCGGGCATTCGCACCACCGTGAGCATCTGCTCAAAAAGCTCCATGTAGGTGTTATAGTCACGGTCGGTGAGGTGGCCCATGGCCTTGTTGTTGGCCATGAACACATACACCCCCTCGAAGATGGAGCGGTCCTGGATGATGGTCCCCTCGGCCTGACTGATGGCAATCAGGTCGCGGAAACGCTCCTTGAGGAAGTACACCTCAAGGTTGAACGACCACCGGTGAATGTCGTGGTAGTAATCCTCGAGGTAAGGGTTATGGTCCACCGACTCGAACTGCGGCGTCCAGCCGTAGTGCTTGGCCAGCATACGCGTCAGCGTCGACTTGCCACTGCCTATGTTGCCTGCTATGACGATGTGCATCTCGCTTGATTCTCTTTCCACTGCAAAATTAGTGCAAGTTGAGCGAAAAAGCAAAGCTTGCTTTGATTTTTCCGAAACGCCGCCTAATTTCGAGGGTGAAACCGGCGCACCAGCAAAAACCAGTGTCTAAGTAGACTGTAAACACTCGAGAGGGTTGGTTATCGATATAGACACAGGGTTTTGCCGGTGGTCCTGCTTAATGCTTCATGTGCTTGAGCATTTCGGCTTTGTCGACAACCACCCAAATGGTGTCGACCACCTGCCCTTGCCGGCCGGTCATCTGGCGCAAGGGATTGGCAAAGTCCTTGTCAAGCACTTCCACATCGTCGATGAAGTAGTCGGTCTCGCCTCGGTTGCTGAACACGTTCTTCATGCCCCAGACGGCATGATATTTCACCTTTACTTTCCACCCCTCGACCTGGGCTTGGTAGAGCACTTTGATGAGGGAATCCTGGTCGTTGCGGTCGTTGTCGAATGAGAACTGGAATGGCGCCCCACTGGTGTTCATGCCGGTTTGAGTGAGGTTCATGCGGCCTTCCCACGAATCCCAAATGACTCCTTTCTTGGCAAACTCAATCAGGTTTCCCACTTTCTCGCCCTGCGAATAGTTCTCTTTGCAGCCAGAAAGCGAAAACAGCAAAACAAGGCCAAGCGACAAGTTCAATAGATGTTTCATAGACTGAAGATTTGATGATTTTTCATTTCAACAATGCAAATACCATGCCAAGGACCTTGGTTTTTCGGGCTGTGATTTGGTGGAGTGTGGCTTTATGAGTAATTTTGCGCCTTGATTTTTTGAGAATCGAGAAATGAAGAAGTCGCATGACAATCGGCTGGCCGAGCTCGAGCGCGAGCCGGTGGGCCGTTTGCTTTGGAAATACAGCCTGCCGGCCGTGGTGGGCATCATGGTGATGTCGGTCTACAACGTGATTGACCGCATCTTTATCGGCCAGGGCGTTGGCCCGGATGCCATCGCCGGGCTGGCCATCACCTTTCCGGTGATGAACGTGAGCGCGGCCTTCGGCGTGCTCATCGGCGTGGGAGCCGGTGCGCGCGAGAGCATTGTGCTCGGCCAGGGCGACAAGCGGGCGGCAGAGGAGATTCTTGGCAACAGCATCGTGATGACGCTGCTGTTCGGAACGGCCTACATCGCGCTGTTCGCACTCTATCTCGACCCCATCCTGCGGCTGTTCGGCGCCAGCGACACCTCGCTGCCCTACGCCCACGACTTCATGCTGTGGATGCTGCCCGGACTGCTGATCAACAACATCACCTATTCGTTCAACAACGTGATGCGCGCCACGGGCTATCCCACCAAGGCCATGGTGACCATGTTTATCGGGGCCGGGCTGAACGTGGCTCTGGCGCCCATCGCCATCTTTGTGCTGCACTGGGGCATCAAGGGAGCTGCCATCGCCACCGACATCTCGATGGGGGTGAGCGCCGTGTTCGTGATGCACCACTTCTTCGACAAGCGCAGCCTGATCCACTTCATGCCCGGCACCTACCGGCTGCGGTGGGATGTGCTCAAGCCCATCATGGCCATCGGCGCGGCTCCGTGCATCGTCAACACCGCCGGTTGCGTGGTCAACGCGGTGATCAACAACACCGTCTATAACTACGGCGGCGACTCGGGCGTGGCGGCCATCGGCATCTTCACCGCCACCACGGGGCTGATTGTGAGCTTCATCATCGGCGTGTGCCAGGGCATGCAGCCCATTGTGGGCTACAACTACGGTGCCTGCCGTTTCGACCGCCTGAAGCGCACCTTCTGGTACACCACGGGCGTGTGCACGCTCGTGTGCGCGCTGTTTTCCATCGCCTGCCAGGTGATTCCGCTGCCCATTTCGCGCATGTTCACCAGCCACGGCCCGCTGCTTGCCGCCAGCGAGCACGCCCTGCGGCTCACCACGTGGATGTTCTGGGTGGTGGGCTTCCAGATTGTGATCACCAACTTCTTCCAGAGCCTGGGCGAGGCCACCAAGAGCATCTTCATGAGTCTGTCGCGCCAGGTGCTGTTCCTGCTGCCGCTGCTGTTCACGCTTCCCGGCCTGTGGGACTTGAACGGCGTGTGGCTGTCGTTCCCCATCAGCGACTTCTTCGCCACGGTGGTGGCGGTGGTGCTGCTCGTGGTGGAGATGCGCAAAATCACCCGCCTGCGCCAAGCCACCCCACTCCAACCCTAACCAACAACCGATGAAACCTGCATCCATTGCCATCATCAACGGCCCGAACCTCAACTTGGTGGGCATCCGTGAGCCCGAGATTTACGGCCACCAGTCGCTCGACAGCTACTTGAGCGCATTGGCCGCCCGCTATCCCGGTGTGGAGCTGTCCACCTTCCAGAGCAACCACGAGGGGGCACTCATCGACGAGTTGCAACGCGTGGGATTCACCGCCAGCGGCATCGTGCTCAACGCCGGCGGCTACACCCACACCTCCATCGCCCTAGCCGACACCATCAGAGCCATCACGGCTCCCGTGGTGGAGGTGCACATCAGCGACGTGATGCACCGCGAGCCCTTCCGGCGCGTGTCGATGATTCGCGACGCCTGCATAGCCACCATCAGCGGCCAGGGCCTGGACGGCTACCGGCAAGCGGTGGATTTGTTACTAACGACTCTTGAGCGATGACCCCCGAACTGGAAGATTACATCCTCGCGCACATCGACGCCGAGCCCGCCAACCTGCGCCAGCTTTACCGCGACACCAACCTGCAGCTGCTCTATCCGCACATGTGCGCCGGGCATCTGCAAGGCCGCTTGCTCAAGATGCTCGTGCGCATGGTCAGGCC
>CAMVDK010000097.1 GCA_947166165.1 uncultured Porphyromonadaceae bacterium | reverse complement strand
AGAACTACGACGGCTATCACTTCAGCGACGAGATGACGGCCGACATCTACAACCCCTTGAGCCTGGTCAAGGCGCTGGGCAACCAGAAAATCGATTACTACTGGTTCGACAGCGGCACATCGTCGTGGTTGTTGAAATTGCTGGATGAGCACCATTATGAACTCGATGATTTGGAATGCGTCGAGGCTCAGAAATCCCGTTTTGACGCTCCCGCCGAACAAATCAGAGATGTGGTTCCCGTGCTCTACCAGAGCGGCTACCTCACCATCAAGGACTACGACCGCGACATGCGCACCTACACGCTGGGGCTGCCCAACCAGGAGGTTCGCGTGGGGCTTGGCGAGTCGCTGCTGGCCCGTGCCGGAGCCTCGCCCGACCAGGAGTTTTTTCTGCGCAAGGCCTATTTCGCCCTGCGCCGTGGCGGCAGCATCGACGACTTCATGGCCGCGCTGCGCGACTTCTACGCCGCCATCCCCTACGACGTGGCCAACGACAACGAGCGCCACTACCAGGCCATCCTCTATGCGCTGCTGGCGTCGTTCGGCGCCGACGTGCGCGTGGAGGACCGCACCAGCGACGGCCGCGCCGACGTGGTGCTGCTCATGCCCGGCGAGGTGTATGTGATGGAGCTCAAGCACGGCTCCACGGCCCAGGAGGCCATGGAGCAGCTGCAGCGCAAGGACTACGCCGTGAAATACCGCCACGCCGGCCGCCCCGTGCGCCTGCTGGCCATCAACATCGGCCGCGACACACGCACCATCGACGACTGGCTCTGCCAGTGATAACAAATCACACATCCATTCATTACTCATAAACTCAAAACAAATTATGGCAAACATCCCCGAGTTTAAGTACGCCCCCATGTTCCAGTTGGGCGAAGATGAAACTGAATACTATCTGCTGAGCAAAGACCACGTGAGCGTGGGCGAGTTTGAGGGCAAACCCATCCTGAAGGTGGAGCCCGAGGCCTTGACGCTGCTGGCTCAGCACGCCTTCCGCGACGTGTCGTTCATGCTCCGCCGCTCCCACAACGAGCAGGTGGCGAAGATTCTCAGCGACCCCGAAGCCAGCGAGAATGACAAGTATGTGGCCCTCACCTTCCTGCGCAACGCCGAGGTGAGCGTCAAGGGCAAACTGCCCCTGTGCCAGGACACCGGCACGGCCATCATCCACGGCGAGAAGGGTCAGCAGGTGTGGACGGGCTTCTGCGACGAGGAGGCCTTGTCGCGCGGCGTGTTCAACACCTACACGCAGGAGAACCTGCGCTACTCGCAGAACGCACCGCTGACGATGTTCGACGAGGTGAACACGCGCTGCAACCTGCCCGCGCAGATCGACCTCGAGGCCACCGAGGGCATGGAGTACCGCTTCCTGTGCGTGACCAAGGGCGGAGGCAGCGCCAACAAGACCTACCTTTATCAAGAGACCAAGGCCCGCATCCAGAACCCCGGCACGCTCATTCCCTTCCTGGTGGAGAAGATGAAGTCGCTCGGCACGGCCGCCTGCCCGCCCTACCACATCGCCATCGTCATCGGCGGCACCAGCGCCGAGAAGAACCTGCTCACCGTGAAGCTGGCCAGCACGCACTACTACGACTCGCTGCCCACCACGGGCGACGAGACGGGCCGCGCCTTTCGCGACGTGGAACTGGAGAAGCAGTTGCTCGAAGAGGCCCACAAAATCGGCCTCGGCGCGCAGTTCGGCGGCAAGTATCTGGCCCACGACGTGCGCGTGGTACGCCTGCCGCGCCACGGTGCCAGCTGCCCCATCGGACTGGGTGTGAGCTGCTCGGCCGACCGCAACATCAAGGCCAAAATCAACCGCGACGGCATCTGGATTGAGCGCCTCGACGACAAGCCCTACGAGCTGATCCCCGAAGCGCTGCGCCAGGCCGGCGAGGGCGAGGCCGTGAAAATCGACCTCAACCAGCCCATGAGCGAAGTGTGCAAGATTCTCTCGCAGTACCCCGTGAGCACGCGTCTGAGCCTGAACGGCACCATCATCGTGGGCCGCGACATCGCCCATGCCAAAATCAAAGCGCGTCTCGACGCCGGCGAGGGCATGCCCCAGTATCTCAAGGACCATCCCATCTACTATGCCGGCCCGGCCAAGACGCCTGCCGGCATGGCCTGCGGCTCGATGGGCCCGACCACGGCCGGACGCATGGACCCCTACGTGGATGAGTTCCAGGACCACGGCGGCAGCATGGTCATGCTCGCCAAGGGCAACCGCAGCCAGGCCGTGACCGACGCTTGCAAGAAGCACGGCGGTTTCTACCTCGGCTCCATTGGCGGACCGGCGGCCATCCTGGCACAGAACAACATCAAGAGCATCGAGTGCGTCGAGTATCCCGAGCTGGGCATGGAAGCCATCTGGAAAATCGAGGTCGAGGACTTCCCCGCCTTCATCCTCGTCGACGACAAGGGCAACGACTTCTTCCAGAAAATAGCCACCGGCTGCCCCATGAAGTGATTGCCCATTAAAGCATCGTAATATTTGGCCCATCGCCGAACGGTGCATCGCCCTTTTTTACAAACACCTAACACTCTATTATGAAGAAGATTACCTTATTACTCGGTGCAGTGCTGCTGACCGTGGGTGCATCGGCCCAGGTGCGCAGCACCACGGCGCGCGAAATGTCGCGCCCGCTGACGGCCGGCACCGTGGCCCATCTGTCGACCGACGACGCCAAGCGAATGTCGCACCCCACCCTGCGCCGCGCTCCCGGCGAGCTCAAGGCGTTCTACCAGCGCCCCGCCGGCGTGTTCTACAACCCGCTGTACACCCGCGACTCGAAGCCCGGCTCCATCTACGGCTACAACGCGCCGCAGCTTCACGCCCCAGCCTACATCCCCGTGACCTACCTCAACGCGTCGACAGGCGCCGACAGCTACAGTTGGAGCGGCCTGCACACGGTGGGCTGGAGCAAGGAGGAGGTGACGAGCACCGACCGCGACTTCGCGATCGACTATCCGGTGGTGCTCGCCGACTCGGTGCCCACGCTCACCGTCACCGGACCGGCCGGCACAGCGAGCTACTTCCTGCAAGGCTACAACTCCGACCCCGCCGTGGTGCGCTCGGCCGTGTGGACCTACCCCAGCTGGCAGTATGGGTCGTCGTCGACCATGCAGGAGCGCCACGCCTGGGAGACGAGCAAATACCTCGCGCTGCGCCACCCGCGCTTCGACGGCACAGCCTCGGCAAGCAGCTACTACACAATGGACAGCCAATATGCCGCCCCCGAGGCTGAGCATGCCTACATCCTGGGCCGCAACACGCGCGGCTACGACTACGCTGCCATCGCCTTCGAGAAGCCGTCGTACCCTTACCTAATCACGCATGTGGGCGTGCGCTACCAGGGTCTGAAATGGACCGAGGCCGCCTCGGCAAGCGGCATCGCCACCATCACGGCCACCGTCTACTCGCTCGAGAGCATTCCGGCCTACAGCGCCACCCAGTCGGTGAGCCCGGTGCTGGGCGAGGTGCTGGCCAGCGGCACAAGCTCGCTGAGCGCCACGCTGAGCCCCGAGAAGGACATCCTGTCGATTCCGGTCTATAACGCGGTGGGCGGCTCGCCCGAAATCACGGGCAACATCCTCGTGGTGGTGACGGGCTACAACGACGACGACATCGCCGACGTGACGCTCACCATCAGCAACGACAACGAGGACGAGGGCTACGGCGAACTCGGCTACCTGGGCATCACGCACGACGACGAGAGCGTGACGTTCCACGGGCTGAACAACCTGGTGCGCGAGGGACTGAAGTCGGCTCCGTCGATCTTCATCGAGACCGAGCGCCCGTGGCTGGCGCTGAACTCGGGAAGCGAGGCCGCCGAGCATCTGTTCAATGCCGAAGGCGGCACCTACACCGCCGAACTGTTTGCCTACAAGCCGATGAGCCTGTGGACCGAGCGTGAGGTGGACGTCGACGGCCGCGTGCTGGGCAACGTGCCCGCCTGGGTGGGACTCAGCCTGGAGCAGACCAACTCATGGGACCAGGGTTGCACAGTCAATGCCACCTTCAACGTGGCCGCACTGCCCGCCGGCACCACCTACCGCGAGGCTATCGTGCGCTTTGCCTACGCCGGCGCACGCTTCGACTACAAGGTGATGCAAGGCACCGCCCCGTCGCCCTTCGAGATTGGCGACGTGAACGGCGACGGCAGCGTCGACATCGAAGACGTGAATGTGCTCATCAACGTGATTCTCGATAAGGCGAACGCCGACGACTACCAGGGCCGCGCTAACGTAGACGGCACCGGAGGCATCGACATCGAGGACGTGAACGCCATCATCAACCTGATTCTGAGCAACTGAGCCTAACGGAATCCAGTATCAATCGAGTAGGAGGTGAACACGTCTGATGAGTGTTCACCTCCTACTCGAAATTGTTTTGGCCGCCTTGGGTTGCTTGCTGGCAGGTTTTGTCTCAACTGCTAGTTTCAATCAAACAACTTTAAACAACAGGCAAACAACCATAACAACATCATTCATAAAAATAATCCATCTAATCCTTCCATCAACGCCCTTCTGACGCTCTGATTGACGATTCTCCTAAGGTCTCCCTCGGTCAGTCTTATTCTTCTTTTTTATCGGACAGCAATATTTCACAACATAAACAATTCGGGGAGTGCTTTCATCGTTATAAAAGAAATAATGTGTACCTTTGTAGTTTAATATAGGCAACAATGCGCAACATAAACGAAATATGAGAACCGAGGACCAAGTAAGAGACGATGCTAAAATAATACTTGGTTTGAATGATGGTGAAGAAAGAGTACAACAAGGTACAGGACAAATCACCACATTCAACCAATTAAGATTTCCTGGCAATAGCAATAAACCCGATGGATGGTATTTGCCATATGACAGGGAGGCTGTTGCTATTGTGCTTGAAACAAAATCCGAAAAAGAGGATTTGACAAAAGAAAAATGGGTCAACGAATTATTAAAGAACATTGCCATTATCCGCACGAAATATTCAAAAGTCGTTGGTATTTTGTACAATGGTGTTGATATTCGTGTTTTTAAGAACGATGACGAAATTACGGGTGTTTCGTCAACTTTGCAGCATAAGCACTACTACAAGCGTTTATTCCTGCAACAAAGTATTGATAAACAAAGAATTTACCGTTTAACCAAGCAGATAAACGACACTTTGCATACGAAATTTGGTATTAATAATCTTTACCATCGTATGATTTTCACTGCTTGTGCTTTGGTCGCAAAAAGATATGGCGCATTGCTTAATAAGGGAATGGATTTTCAAACACTTAAAACTTGTATTTTAAGCACCCTTAACAAGACAATTGAAGCAGACTTACAACAGAATTTAAAGCTACAGCATCTAACAAAGGTTTACAATTCTATAGAAATGAACAACGATAAGAACCAAGAGGCTATCGATGATTTCATTTCTTGGATTACTCAAATTTCAGAATGTGTAAATTCTGACTTTTGGAACGGTGAAGATGTGATGGGTATATTCTTCAACGAATTTAATAGATACAAAAAGAAATCTGAATCTGGTCAGGTTTTCACCCCCGACCATATCACTTCTTTTATGTATCGCTTAATTGAAGTAAACAAAGATGATTGCGTGCTTGATGCCGCTTGCGGTTCGGGCGCATTTCTTGTAAAAGCTATGTGCAATATGATACGCGAAGTTGGAGGTGTCAGCACTCAAGAGGCCAAAGAAATCAAACGCAATCAATTGTTTGGAATTGAATTTGATAGGGAAATATTTGCATTGGCTTGCGCAAATATGCTCATTCATAAAGATGGAAAAACCAACCTTGAACAATTGGATTCAAGAACCGAAGAAGCATGTGAATGGATTAGGACAAAAGGTATTACAAAGGTTTTGATGAATCCACCTTTTGAACGTAAATTTGGCTGTTTGGACATAGTGAATAATGTACTTAATTCCGTACCTCAAAGAACGGTTTGCGCATTTATCCTTCCAGACAAGAAACTTGAAAAAGATAAGACAGATAAAAGATTTGGCAACAAATTACTCAAAAATCATTTGCTTAAAATGATTGTAAAGCTACCCGAAAATTTATTTTTCGGTCAAGGTGTAACAACTTCGATATTTGTTTTTATAGCTGGCATTCCTCAAAATGGACGTGACATTATTGGCTACTATATTGAGGAGGATGGGTTGGAAACCGTAAAGAATCAAGGCCGTCAAGATATTAAAAACCGATGGCCAGAAAAAGAAGATTATTGGATTCGTGCAATTCAAAATGGTAATGATACACGTTACAATACACGTCAAATAATCCACCCGCATGAACACCTTTCATATCAATTGCCCGAAAAACCTTTTGAAATATTTGAAGAAGATTTTATAAAGGCAATGATGGATTATGAACTTTTTAAGAAAGGAATAGACGCAAAGGTGTTTGGAGAAAGATTGCTTCAAAAGGTTTTATATAGTAGCGAGATTTCACAGAATAATAGCGACACCATTATAACTTTAAAAGTAGAGGAACAATGAAGAAGATAGATACAACTCATTGGCATGATTTTAAGGTCGGCGATTTATTCAACATCGAAAGAGGGAGTGTAAAGAAATTACAAACTCTTGACGATGGAAATGTGCCTGTAATTGCAGCGGCACGTAGTAATCAAGGCGTTGCAGGTTATTATGATGTTGAGGCTACCTACAACAATATGATTACAGTATCATGTAATGGTGTTGGTTGTGGTAGTTCGTTTTACCATGACTATGCCTTTAATGTTAATGGCGATGCTATCGTGTTGAAAGAAAAAATGTTCATGTCAGAGAAAGTTAAACAATACTTAGCTTGTATGCTTGATGGAGTATTTACAAGAAAATATTCATACGCTGAAAAATGCTCCCCGGATAAAGCTAAAGAAGAAACAATAAAATTACCTGCAATTTCGGCGAGTGAACCAGATTGGGCATATATGGAAGAATATATGCAACAAGTAGAGCAAAGGGTGAATAGCGATATAGCATTGTTAATCAGCGCGTTAGGGGGGGGTAAATCAAAGCTAAACATTAACACATCTTCATGGAGAAGATTTCATCTTTACGATGATGAACTATTTATAATTGATAGTGGAACAAAGTTAGATAAGGTAAAGATGAGCAATAATAATCCGACAATCAATTTTGTAGGCAGGGCAAACGCGAATAATGGTGTTACTGATTACATTGATGAGATTGACGGTCTCAAACCGTACAATGCTGGATGTTTGACTATTTCTCTCGGTGGAGAATATTTAGGCTCTTGTTTTATTCAAGAAAAACCATTTTACACAAGTCAAAATGTGTATGTTCTTATACCAAAGCACAATATGTCGGATTATTGTAAACGCTTTATCTCTATTATGATATTTAGAGAGGGAAGATTGCGTTATAAAGCCTTTATTGACGAATTGAATCGACATATGAGGACAGATTTAAGTATTCTTTTGCCAGTTACGTCTGATAAAAAACCCGATTGGGATTATATGGAGCAATATATGAAAACCATTGAGCAACGAGTTAATAATGCCTTACAATTTTTTCAATCAAAAATAGCAAACTGACAAAAAACCGTCTCGGTGAGGCGTTTTTTTTTATCTGGGGGTCGAATTCCCTGATTCATTCTCCAATTCAGCACCTGCTCCTCGCGCGCTCATGTGGGCGCGGGCATGCGCAGAGTTTTATCGGACAGCAATAATAAAAAGTTGTTGCCTTGTTGTTTGATATTCGGACCGTGACCCGCTACTGCCTGGCGCAGCTTGAGCCAAAACCTGTTCAGCAATCAAGCCCAATTCGGCTCAAGCAATGCCAATAGAACCCACCGCGGTCATCGCGCTGATGGCGGTGGGTTCGTCACGACCGGTTGCTCTTATGGGATGAGCCTATAGGGCGAGGCGGAATCCCACACTGGCACAGGGGAAATACGGGGCATAACTTTCGCGGGTCGAAACTCGGCAATATTTTCCGACGCTGTCCCAGCTGCCTCCACGATGCACATGCACCGAACCCGTGCTGGGGCCTGTGGGATTGACCTGCGCTTCGCTGCTGTAGGCACCGTACCAGTCGTGGCACCACTCCGACAAGTTTCCGCTCATGTCGTACAATCCCAACTCGTTCGCAGCCTTCGTCGCAACAGCGTGGGTGCCATGGTCGGGGTGTGTCATGTCGTCGAAGTATGCATTGTCGCGGTACCATGCCACGGCGTCGATGTTGTTTCCCCCGGCATACTTGTAGCCCTTGCTCTTGACACCGCCGCGCGCTGCAAACTCCCATTCGGCTTCGGTGGGCAGACGGAAATTCATTCCCGTCAACTCATTAAGTTTGTCAATGAAAACCAGACAATCCTCCCAGCCCACGTTATCCACAGGGCGTTTGATGTTGTCGGTATACCCCCATGCCGCAGTCATCACACTCGAGTTGTAGCCCATCACAGCTATCCACAGTTCCTGTGTGACCTCTGTTTGGCCGATGCTGAAGTTCGACACCGTCACCTGGTGTGCCGGGTTCTCATCGTTAGCGGCATCGGAGCCTTGCTCGCTGGTGGCACCCATGGTGAACGTGCCGCCTTGCACGCCGATCATCTTGAACGTCACGCCGCCTACGGTATAGGTGGCGTCGGACAGCGCAGTGACCGTGACCGTGCACGAGGCACTGATGCTGCTGTTGCGTGCCGATGTGGCGGTGATGACGGTGGTGCCGGGGTTGACTGCGGTCACAAGTCCGCTCGCGTCGACCGTGGCAACGGCGGCATTGGCGGTGGTCCACAGAATGTTGTCGTTGGCATTCACCGGTTCAAACTCCAGCGACAGCTGCCGCTTCAGGCCTTGTGCGATGCTCACGGTGGCGGGAACCACGCGCATCGCGGTGGCCGGCGCTTCGGTGCTGCCTCCCATGGCCAGACGGAAGCCGACGCCGACAAACGTGTTGTCCATTCTGGTAAATTCCCGGCGCGACACACGGCTGTACCATTCATAGTGGGCCCAACTGCCGCTACGGTAGGCGCGGTGAGTGCCTGTGTCCGGCCCCACGGGGTTCACCTGCGCACCGCTGTTGTAGGCACCAAACCAGTCGCTGCACAATTCGGCCACATTTCCGCTCATGTCGTATAATCCTAGTTCATTCGGGGCCTTTGTCGCCACGGGGTGCTCGCCGTAGTCGGGATTGCTGGTACCTCCAGTGCCAGCATTGTCGTAGTACCATGCCACCTCGTCGATGTTGTTGCTTCCGGCATAGATATAGCCTTTGCTCTTGTTGCCGCCGCGCGCTGCAAATTCCCACTGGGCCTCGGTGGGCAGGCGGAATTGCTGTCCAGTCATCTCATTCAGTTTCGCGATGAAGACCTGGCAGTCATTCCAACTCACAAGATCCACGGGATGTGAGTCGATCACGTTGCCGTAGGGAGCCTTGCCCATCACTGCTTTCCACAGCCCTACGGTCACTTCGGTCTGGCCGATGCTGTAACCGGTCAGCGTCACTTGGTGAGTGGGTAATTCCGAGTCATTCGGGTATTGGTTGGCTTGCTCCGATGTGGCACCCATGGTGAACGTGCCGCCTTCCACGTCGACCATCTTGAAACTGACACCGTTCACGGTGTAAGTGTGGGTATCGGCAGTGCCACCAGAATCTTTGCCCACCATCACGTTGATGACCACGTTCAGGTCGTCGATGTCGACCATGCCGTTGCCGTCGATGTCGGCACGAGCCTCGATGCCCGTGTCGGCATTTTTGTGAAGCATCACGTTGATCACGGCGTTCAGGTCGTCGATGTCCACCACACCGTCGCCGTTCACGTCGCCGCGCACGGCGGCGCTGGCCGCCAGCATCGAGGCCAGCAGCACAGCCAGAGTAAAGAGTCGTTTAACCATAATTGTATCTATTTTGTTTTAGTTTCAAGTCACAAAGGTAGTGCAAACTGAACACAATGCAAAACAAAAAAGTTTTTTTTTGATTTTGCATTGTTGAGGCATTGCTGAGGTGGCCCACCTCAGGCGCAGCCAATGGTGGTGATTATACCGATATCGGCATTGATGCACCATCGAAAAAAAAAGAACGGCACCCTATCGAAGTGTCGCTCTTCATTCATCGTGAGGTAAGGCTTCCTCACTTTGTCTTTGGGGCCGGTGACATGCGCCCCGGATTTTATGAGTCCAGTGGCTGCTTGCCGGTGACCGGCTTGCAGCCCATCAGAGGCTCTTCTGCACTTCGACTTCCTCGAAGGCTTCGATCACGTCGCCCTCTTTGATGTCGTTGTAGCTCTGGATGGAGAAACCGCAGTCGTAGCCGCTGGCCACCTCCTTGACGTCGTCCTTGAATCGCTTGAGCGAAGCCAGGTTGCCCGTGAAGATGACGATGCCGTCGCGAATGACGCGCACCTTGCACTGGCGCTTGATTTTGCCGTCGGTGACCATGGCGCCGGCAATGGTGCCCACCTTGCTGATGTGGTACACCTGGCGCACCTCGGCCGTGCCGGAAACCTCCTCCTTGACCTCGGGGGCGAGCATGCCCTCCATAGCGCTCTTGACCTCTTCGATGCAGTCGTAGATGATGGA
>CAMVDK010000096.1 GCA_947166165.1 uncultured Porphyromonadaceae bacterium | reverse complement strand
TACAGCCCTCCGGGCTTTTCAGTTGACGTTATTCATGGTTGGGGACAACAGGTAGATAGTTCCCAAATTTATTTTGAATTGTTGTGGATGGGCTGGGCCTGGCCCGGGCATGCGGCGGTGAGGTCTTTGACCACCTCGCTGCCGATGATGAGCCCTGCGGCTGCCGGCACCCAGGCGTTGCTGGCCGGCACCCGCTCGCCGTCCTCGGTGCTCAGCGGCTGGCGCGGCACCTCGGGGCTGTAGACGCACTTGAAGTGGTTGATGCCCTCGCGGCGCAGGCGCTTGCGCAGCACCTTGGCCAGAGGGTCCATGATGGTCTTGGTGATGTCGGCCACGCGCAGCGCCGTGGCGTCGAGCTTGCTGCCGGCGCCCATGCAGCAGATGATGGGCACGTCCAGACGCTTGCAGCGGCGGATGAGCTCCATTTTGGCGGCCACGGTGTCGATGCAGTCGACCACATAGTCGTAGCAGCTCAGGTCGAGCTGGTCGGCGTTGGCGGCCAGATAGAACATGCGGTGCTTGGTCACGCGGCAGGCCGGGTTGATGGCCCGGATGCGCTCCTCGGCCAGGTCCACCTTGTATTGCCCCACGGTGGTGGTGAGCGCGATGATCTGGCGGTTGATGTTGGTGTGGGTGACCTGGTCGTTGTCGACCACATCGATGGCCCCCACGCCGCTGCGGGCGAGCACCTCGACAGCGTAGCCGCCCACGCCGCCCACGCCGAACACCGCCACGCGGCTCTGCGCCAGGCGCTCCATGGCGGCCGCGCCCAGCAGCATCTGAGTGCGTGAAAACTGATTCTGTGTCATGACTTGATATGATTTTTGGGCTGCAAAGTTACGGATAAAATGGATTCTCACCCCCACCTTTGAGCATCAAAACGCGGCGCGGCCATCGTTTTTGTAGGGGCAGATTGTGAATCTCCTGCCGGGTGCGTCGGCGCTCACTTGACGGCGGTGTAGACCGAACAGGTGCCCAGCGTGAGCCGCCGCACGCGGCATTGCCCGAATCCGGCCGCCTGCATCAGGCCGAGCATCTCCTGTCCCTGCGGCACGGCGGCTATGGAGAGCGGCAGGTAGCGGTAGGCGCTGCTGTCGCCGCTTTTCAGCCTCCCGATGGCGGGAATCACGTGCAGCGTGTAGAGGTCGTAGAACCAGCGCACCACCCTGGCGGTGGGCGTGGAGAGCTCCAGCACACACAGCATGGCCCCTTGACGCATCACGCGGTGCATCTCGCGGTAGCCCTGCTCGATGTGCTCGAAGTTGCGCACCCCGAAGGCCACTGTCACCGCGTCGAACGCCCCGTCGGCGAAGGGCAGCGCCAGGCAGTCGGCCTGCTCGAAGGTGATGCAGTCGCCCAGGCCGCGCTGCGCCACCTTGCTGCGCGCCACGTCCATCATGCCCTGGCTCAGGTCCACCCCCGTGATGCGTGCCTGGCCCAGCGCGGCGTGCAGCTGCAGGGCAAAGTCGCCCGTGCCGGTGGCCACGTCGAGCACGCGGCAGTTCTGCCCCGCGGTCGGGCCGCGCTGCGCCAAGTGGCGCGCCACGCTGCGCACGGCCACGCGACGCCACCAGCGGTCGATGCCTAGCGTCATGGCGCGGTTCATGAAATCGTAGGCCGGGGCGATGGCGTCGAACATCTGTTCCACCTGCTCGCGTTTCGACCCTTCAGTGCTGTAGGGCTTGATTTGTTCCACCTTGCTGCTCATCGTCGGGGGGGGGTGATTGTTTTGGAGGCGACAAAGTTAGCACATCTTGCGTGCCGCGCCAAGCAAATCGGAATATATTTTTTCGCTGTGCGAAGGGATGTATAGGGGTGGAGAATGCATAAAATGACTATAAATATGAAGAATTGTGCGATTTGAGAAAATAATTTTGCATCGTTTCGTTTTTTTAAGTAATAAAATGCAATTTATTCAAAATGGTTTATATAATTTTGCAGTCCCGAAACAGGCACCACTGAATTCCGTGGGCATGTAGCCTGGTGCAGCCCACGAGTACACCAGCGGCTGAACGATTATTTTTAAAAACATCAACACAAATTGCAAACCATTTAAATACCAACTCATTATGGCAGCAAAACTCGACGTATTGGATTTTAAGATCCTGAAAATGTTATCAATCAACGCCCGCAAGCCCTATCTTGAGATTGCCCGCGCATGCAACGTGAGCGGCGCAGCCATTCATCAGCGCATCCAGAAACTGCAGAACATGGGCGTGATCAACGGCTCGATGACGCTCCTCAACCCCGTGATGGTAGGCTATGAGACGTGCGCCTTCGTGGGGCTGTTCTTGAGCGACCCATCGAAGTTCGACGAGGTGATCGAAGGGCTGAAGGCCATCCCCGAGGTGGTGGAGGTGTACTTCACCACGGGCAAGTACGACATGTTTGTCAAGCTCTATGCCCACAACAACGAGCATCTCATGACCGCCATCCTCGACAAGATGGTGCAGATGGGCGTGGCGCGCAGCGAGACGCTCATCACCTTCAAGGAGGTGTTCAAACGCCAGATTCCCATCAAGTTCGAGGGCCTGGCCGACGACTTCGGCGTTGAGCCAGAACCCGAGGGCGAGTGAATGCACAATGCACGATTCACAATGCACAATTCTGCGATTGGCGGAATTGTGCATTGAATTTGGCAACTATCTACATGTTGTCCCCAGGTTAGGCCTTGAAAGGGGGCTCGAGAGTGGGCCGGAACCGAGAAAGGGATGCCCCTGGGCCACTGCGTAGCGGTGGCCCAGGGCGAATGGATGCAATCAAAGCGCCTCTGAAGGAGGCCACGCGATGGTGAGGGCGTTCCGCTGCCACAGTGGCCTCTTCCAGAGGCAATGCTACCTACTGATGGCATCTCCCGGGCCAACGCTACGCGTTGTTCCGGGGTTATCCAGATATAGCCCTCCGGGCTTCTCAATCGATGTTTTGAAGTCCCAATACCCTTACACTGAGGATAACATCCCGTTAATTGCCTGAATTTATGCAGTGCGCGGTGCGACGGGTGGTGATGCAAAAACGGGGGTGCCTGGATGAAGGCGCCCCCTCGCTTGATGGGTGGGTGCGGCCAGAGTGGCCGCGGTGCGGGTTAAAGACCGAGTTTTTTCTTCACTTGCTCGGTGACGTCGGGCGTGGCGGCTCCGACATACGACACTGCTCCCTGCGAGCTGTCGATGATGACGGCAAAGCCGGCCTGGTCGCCCACTTCCTTGACGGCGGCCTGGATGGCGGCGCGGAGCGGGGTGGTGAGCTGGCCGCGCAGTTGCTGCAGGTCGGCCTCGGCGCGCTGCTGGAAGGCGCGGATCATCTTGTCGCTCTCCTGGATTTCCTGCATGCGGCGCTCCTTGATGCTGGCTGGGGTCTCGGGGTCGGCGGCCAGCGTCTGATAGTCGGCATACTTGCGGTTGAACTCTTCCTGCAGCTGCTTGTACTCAGCCTGAAGTCGGTCGCTGGCGCGCTTGAGCTGCGCCTCGGCGTCGGCCTTCTCGCTCATGGCGTTGAAGACGGCCTGCCCGTTGTAGACGGCGATGCCCTGCGCGGCGGCCAGCAGGGGCAGCACGAGCAGGGACATCGCGAGCAATAGTTTTCGTGTCGACATGGCGGTCGAGGCTTACTTGATGCCCAGCTTGGCCTTCACCTTGGCGGAGATGTCCTCGGCGCCGTTGCCGGTGTAGAGCAGCGATGAGGAGTCGTAGATGAAGGTGTAGCCGCCCTCGGCGCCTACGGCCTTGATGGCGTCTTGCAGTTTCTGCTGGATGGGTGCGAGCAGCTGTTCCTGCTGCTTGCTCAGCTCCTGCTGGGCGGTCTGCTGGAAGTTCATGATTTTCTGATACTCGTTCTGCAGTTCTTCCTCATGGCGCTGCTTGATGGCGTCGGGCGTGCTGGGGTCTTTGGCCTGTGCCTCGTAGTCGGCCACCTTCTTCTGGAAGGCGTCTTGCAGGTTCTTGGCTTCGGTGTCGAACTTGTCGGCGGCGGTCTTGAGGGTGTTCTCGGCCGTTGCGCGCTCGGGCATCACATTGAAGATTTCGAGGGGGTTGACGTATCCGAACTTGGGGGCTTGCGCCATCAGGCACATGGGGGCAGCCACGAGGACTGCGAGCAAAATTTTCTTTAACATTTTGTTTATAGGGTTAGATGGTTTGTTTTTCTAGGAGACTAGGGGCATTTCACTTTCCGTAGCCGAGCTTGGCGAGCACCTCGTTGCTCACGTCGATGCGGGGGCTGGCGAAGATGATGCTCTGGCTCGAGGCACGGTCGAAGATGACCTGGAAGCCGCGCTCCTCGCTCACCTTCTTCACGGCGTTGTAGATGTCGTCCTGGATGGGCTTGATGAGCGACTGGCGCTTTTTGAAGAGCTCGCCCTGGGGGCCGAAGTACTTGTACTGCAACTGCTGGGCCTCTTTCTCCTTGGCCACGATTTCTTCCTCTTTCTTCTTCTTCTGCTCGTCGGTGAGGAACACCATGTCGCTCTGGTAGTTCTTGTACATGGTGTCGGCCTCCTTCTTGAGGTCGTCCACCTCGCGCTGCCAGCGCTGCGACACCTGGTTGAGTTGCTCGTTGGCCATCTCGTAGGCCGGGATATTCTTGAGCACATACTCCATGTCGACGAGAGCGAACTTCTGCGCGTCGGCCGTGAACATGCAGGCCAGAGCGGCAAACAATGCTAATGCAATCTTTTTCATATTCGGGTGTTAAGTTGTGATGTGTGGTTTTACTTTGTGTGAGGATGAAAAACTCGTTGGTTTTGACATCGGCGGGCGTGAAAGGTTTAAAACTCCTGTCCGAGCACGAAGTGGAAGTTGCTGCCGCCCTTCTTGCCGAACACCGTGTCGAAGCCATAGCCCCAGTCGATGCCCATCATGCCAATCATGGGCAGGAAGATGCGCGCGCCCACACCTGCCGAGCGCTTGATGTCGAAGGGGTTGAACTTGCTCACGCTGGTCCAGGCGTTGCCTCCCTCGAGGAAGACGAGCGGATAGATGGTGGCGCTGGTGGAGAGCATGAGCGGGAAGTGGAGCTCGACCACGAAGCGGTCGTAGGCGTAGGCGTCGTAGCCCCATGGGGTGAAGGCTCCGTTCTCGTAGCCGCGCAGGGCGATGGTCTCGGTGGCGTAGGTGTAGCTGCCGCTCATGCCGTCGCCGCCCACATAGAAGGTCTCGAAGGGCGACCGGATGTGCTTGTTCCAGCTGCCGAGCAGACCGAAGTCGGCGCGGGTCATGAGCACGAGCGTCCAGCGGCCGTCGGGGTCGGTGAGCGGGGTGTAGGTCTTGGCCTGGAACTTGAGTTTCCAGTATTCAATCCATTTGTAGAGTTCCTTCTTGTCGGCCTCGAGGGTGGAGGCGCTCAGGGCTTTCCAGTTTTTCTTGCCGAACATGCTGGCTGGCGGGGTGGCGTGGAAGCTGAGCGAGAACGAGCTGCCCTTGCGGGTGTAGAGCGGGTTGTCGATGCTGTTGCGCGAGAGGGTGAAGCCGAGCACGATGGAGTTCGACACGCCGTTGTTCATATAATAAAGGTATTCCCAGTTCTTGAGGCTGTACCACTGGTAGCTGATGTCGGCCATGAAGGTGAAGTAGTCGTCGGGCCACTTGAGTCGCTTGCCGAATCCCACCGTCACGCCGGCCATCTGCAGGTATTTGCTGGGGTCGTAGGCGTTTTCGTAGTAGTACGACGACCCTGTGCCGCTGTAGGCGTAGGGGTTGTTGTAGTAGTAGCCGCCGTTCATCATCATGTTGTTGTAGTAGTTGGAGTACTGGCGGTTATAGTAGGAGGAGTTGATGCCGGTCTGGCGGCTGTAGAAGGCCGACACCGAGAGCGAGTTGGGGCGCTTGCCGCCGAACCACGGGTCGAGGAACGACAGGCTGTAGGCCTGGTAGTATTTGGCGTTGGTCTGTGCGCTGATGGTGAACGTCTGTCCGTCGCCCTGCGGGATGATGCCGCGGTAGGCCGACGGGTGGAAGAGGTTCTTGATCGAGAAGTTGGTGAACTTGAGGCTGAGCTTGCCCAGGATGCCGGTCTGTCCCCATCCGGCCGAGAACTCGATCTGGTCGTTGGCCTTCGACTCGAGGTTGAGGATGATGTCGACGGTGCCGTTCTCCTCGTTGGGCTCGGGCCGGATGTCCATCTTCTCGGGGTCGAAGTGCCCGGTCTGTGCGATTTCGCGTGCCGAGCGCATGAGGTCGTTCTTCGAGAAGAGTTCGCCGGGGCGGATGCGCAGCTCGCGCCGCACCACCTTCTCGTAGAGGCGGTCGTTGCCGTTGATCACCACCTTGTTGATGCGGGCCTGCTTGCCCTCGTACATGCGCATCTCCAGGTCGATGCTGTCGCCTTCGATTTTGGCCTCTACGGGGATGAGCTGGTAGAAGAGGTAGCCGTTGTTCATATAGAGGTTGGCCACGGCGTCGTCGTCTTCCTGCGTGCGCTTGTTGAGCAGCTTCTGGTTGTAGACGTCGCCCTTGCGGATGCCGAGCACGTCGTCGAGCAGGGCGGTGGGGTAGACGGTGTTGCCCACCCACGAGATGTTGTTGATGTAGTAGCGCTGCCCCTCCTCCACGGTGATGTGCACGTCGACGAGTTTCTCGTTGTAGTTGGTCACGGTGTCGGCCACGATGCGCGCGTCGCGGTAGCCCTTTTCGTTATACTTGTCGACGATGCGCTGCAGGTCCTCCTCGTAGTCGGTGCGCACAAACTTCTTTTGGCTGAAGAGCTTGATCAGGCTGTTCTTCTCGTTGGTCTTCTTCATGGTGCGCTTGATGGCGCGGTCGCTGAGCACGTGGTTGCCCTCGATATAGATTTTGTGCACCTTGATTTTCTCGTTCTTGTTGACGTCGATGTCGACAATCACCTCGTTCTGCTTGCTCAGGTCGTCGGTCTGCCTGACGGTGCACTCGGCCTTCTCGAAGCCCTTGCCGGCGAAATACTTCTCGACGATGGTCTTGATGCGGTTGGCGATGTTGGGCGTCATCTGGCTGCCGGTCATGGAGCCCAGGCGCTCGAGCAGGTCCTTCTTCTCGCCGCTTTTCACTCCCAGGAAGTTGACCTGCGAGATGCGCGGTTGCTGCCTCAGGCTGAGCAGGAGCCAGGCGCGGTCGCCGCACATCTTCTCCACCTGGATCTGCACCTTCGAGAACAGGCCCTGGCGCCAGAAGCGCTTGGCGGCGGCCTTGAGCTCGTCGCCGGGGATGTCGATGCGCTGCCCGATGGTCAGGCCCGAGTAGCCGATGATGATGTTGTCGTCGTAGTTGTCCACGCCCTCGACGCGGATGCCGGCGATTTCATATTTCGACGGCGCGCCGGTGAACACGACCTTCGGATAGTAGATCGTGTCGCCCACGGTGTAGGTTTCCTTGGTGGTCTGTGCCCGGACGCCCGAGGCGGCCAGGGCCAGCATCATCGCAAACAGGAGTATTTTGTCGCGCATATTGGGTTGCTGTAAAAAGGGAGGATGAGAAGTTGTCGGTTTTTTTGGGGGGTGATTATTGGGTGTTGGCCACTTGCTCGCTGGTCTTGCCGTAGCGCCGTTCCCGCTTCTGGTAGCGGGCGATGGCCTGGCAGAAGTCGTCTTTGGTGAAGTCGGGCCAGTACTTGTCGGTGAAATATAGCTCGCTGTAGGCGATTTGCCACAGCAGGTAGTTGCTCACTCTCAGGTCCCCGCCGGTGCGAATGAGCAGGTCGGGGTCGGGCATGGCGGCGGTGGCCAGGTGGCTGGCGAAGAGGTTGTCGTCGATGCTGGCGGGGTCGAGGGTGCCGTCGTGTGCCTGCTGTGCGATGGCGCGGCAGGCCTCCACGATTTCCCAGCGGGCGGAGTAGCTCAGCGCCAGGCACAGGGTGAGGCCGGTGCAGTGGGCGGTGTCGGCCATGCATCGCTGCAGGCGCTCGCGGGCGAACTCGGGCATGCGCTGCAGGTGGCCGATGGCCGTCAGGCGCACGTTGTTGCGCACCAGGTCGGGCGTCTGCTGCTCGATGGCGGTCACCACCAGGTGCATGAGCAGGTCCACCTCTTGCTGCGGACGGTTCCAGTTCTCGGTCGAGAAGGTGTAGAGCGTGAGGAAGCGCAGTCCCAGTTCGCTGGCCATCTCGGTGATTTGCCTGACGGTGGTCACGCCGTTCTCGTGGCCGAACGAGCGGTCGTGGCCGTGCTCCTTGGCCCAGCGGCCGTTGCCGTCCATGATGATGGCCACGTGCTGCGGCAGGCGGGTGAGGTCTATTTCGTCTCTCCAGTTCATCGTAGTTCTCTAGTTAGTGTTCACTCCACGTAGTGGCATTTGGTGCAGCGCTTGCTGAACTCGTAAGTCACGGTGAAGAGCGCCAGCGAGTGCCAGTCGGTGTTCTTGGCAAAGGTGTGCTTGATGCCGTAGGGGTCCGACACGTTGTCGAGCTTGTCGCCGAAATCCTTGCGCATGGTGAATTCGAACCCCACGTTGAGCCGCTCCTTGATTTTGTATTTCACCCCCACTCCCATGGGCAGGGTGAAGGAGATGCCGGTGTTGCCGCTGCCCGTCGACGAGAGTACGGCGCCCAGGCCGAGCACCATGTAGGGCGACAGGCGCTTGTAGTTCTTGTAGCGAGGGCCGGCGCCGAAGTGGAAGAAGTTGAACTCGGCCGTGGCGCTCAGGTCGTAGAGGTTCGACTTGAAGTCAACGCCCAGTCCGCCGGGCCAGCGCATGTCGGTGTTGCGTGTGGAGCCGCTGATGCGGGCGTAGGTCAGGTTGCCCTTGAAGGCCCAGCGGCTGTTGGCCACGTAGCGCAGCATGGCCCCGGCGGCCAGGCCGGGGTGGGCCCACATGTTGCTCTTGTTCACGTCGCCCAGATAGCCGGCCATGCCCAGCGTGGGGCCTACCTCGTAGCGGTATTCCTGCGCCAGGACGGCCCCGGCGCCCAGCAGCCACAGTGTTATGAGTATCAGCACACGTCTCATGATGGGAAGCCCGTTTTTCAATTCAGAGGAACAAAGGTCATGCGCGGCAACACGCCCTGCCAGATGTTGTTCAGCAGTTGCCCCTGGCTATCGAGTCCGCCCACCAGGTAGATGTAGGGGCACTGCCACTGCACCGCCCCCTGGGCAAGCGTGGCCTCGTACACCAGCGCCTGGGCGCAGTAGAAGGGCGGCATCTCGGTGCTCTGCGAGAGCGAGCTGGTGCCTCTGGCCCAGGTGATGCCTTGGTTGTTCGACACATAGGTGGTGGTGTTGAGCGTGCCGTCGGCGCGGCGGCCGCCCATCACCAGCCAGCTCACTCGCCGGCTCACTCGCTGGTTGGTGGTGTTGAGGGTGTGGGTGTAGTAGCTCAGCAGTGTGGGGCCTTCGAGGGCGGGGAGCAGGCTCTGCGAGGAGTTGATTTTCGCCCAGTGCTGCCCGTCGTAGGCCCAGGTGGCGCTGCTGGGCGTGCCGTCGGCCTTGAGTCCGCCCACAAGAATGGCTTGCGGGGCCACCGCCCAGTCGCTGCCCACGGTGAGCAGCTGCGAGAAGCGCTTGACGGGGAAGTCGGCGGCCACCTCAGCGGGCTCGTAGCCCTCGCGGGCGGGGTGCTCCACGAAGCGCGTCTTGCCGTCGGAGCCGGTGGCCAGGCCCAGCAGGCGGGTCTCATAGTTGCCGATGATGGCGCTCCAGCGGGCACCGGCCACAGCGGTCCAGGTGAGGCCGTCGGTGCTGGTGAGCAGCTGGCCGTCGGTGCCGAGCACAAAGAGCTCGCCCGCCGAGGCGGTGAGCGTGGTGGCGTCGGCGGCAAAGTCGTCGGCAAGCTTGGTGCTGCTCCAGGGGCCGGCGGGCGAACCGGCGTGCGACATCGTGTAGCCGCCCTGGTGATGCAGCAGGCACCAGTATTGGTCGCCGCTCATCGAGGTGCTGCCCACGGCGTAGTTGTCGTCGTCGGCTCCTGGCAGGTTGCGGCGTGCGCCCGTGGGCCACACCAGGCTGTCGGGCTCGGTCTTGTGGACGTTCACCTTGACGTTGTAGGCCATCACGCGCAGGCCGTCGGTGCTGGTCACGGTGAGCGTCACGCCATGGCGGAAGTCGAGCGCGTCGCTCATCGAGCTGGTGTAGGTGTATTCGGTGCTCACATTATGCTCGTCGAGCACGCTGAACACGGCCTTCGACACCGGCGAGCGGAAGGAGACGGTCACCTTCAGCGCGCTCACGTCGGTGCCCACGGGCAGCGAGTCGGCGTTGTAAATCAGGCCGCGCTCGGGGTCGATGGTGAAGAACACCGAGTCGAGGCCGGCCATCACCTCGGCGTTGGCCTGCAATTCGAATTCGCGCACCAGCGCACTGCTCGTGCTGGTGGTGTAGACGTAGGAGTCGTTGCTGTCACCGTCTTTCTTGTTGCACGACATCAGTCCGCTGGCCAGCACGCCGGCTAGCAGCAGCGCATATAGGGTTTTGAGGTTGCTCATCGTTGCTTTGATTTCAAACTGCAAAAGTACAAAAAAATTGCCACACAAGCGGCACCTCTGCCCAATAATAACGGCCGAGGCGCACTTTTCAGCGTGTAAAATTAATATTTCATGCGCAATTGGCACGCCGCAATTAAGATATAAAAATGCAACAGCAACGATTTTACGCCTTTTTAACGCTCACAATTCAATGCGTTAACCCAACTTCAACGCTGAAAAATTTTTTCAGCGTTTTTTATGATGGTATTT
>CAMVDK010000095.1 GCA_947166165.1 uncultured Porphyromonadaceae bacterium | reverse complement strand
ATTCATAAAAAGTTGTTCAAGTTGTTGTCTTGTTGTTCCTTGTTGTTTGATATTCTTTGTTGTTTGATATTCGAACCGTAGCTTCGCGCAGCTTGAGCCAAAACCTGCTTAGCAATCAAGCCCAATACGGCTCAAGCAATAATAGAACCCACCATAAATCTCCTTGAAAATTTGCTTTAAAGCTGCTAAACACGCCCAAAAAACGCAAGTTTAGCAGCTTTAAAGCAAATTTTGGATGCTGGGACACGCGGCAACCGACGAGATGCGCGAAAACCGCGACCGCAGCGGTGGCCATCACATCCGTGATGATGGTCGTGCACGGGAGCGCGTCATCTACCGCCGCGACTCACACATTAAGCATATTTTGGAGAAGATGTGTGAGCCTGTTTGATCGCCCTTGCGGTGTCAGGCATCGAGCTGGCTGGCCATGTCGAGCACAATCTGCTCCACGCTGGTCGACTCAAAGCCCAGGCTGACGGCATAGAGCTTGCACATGGCCAGCTCGGTGTCGTTGAGGTCGCCGTCAATCATCATGAGTTGCACCATGTCCTTGAGGTAGCGCTGGCGCGTGGCCTCGTCGTCGGGCAGCTGGATGTGCACGCTCTCGGGGTGGTCGATCAAGTGGTCGAGTTCTTGCTGCGTGAGCTGCTCGCGGGTGGCTATGCCGGCAATCACTGCCAGCTCGCTCTCGCTGGCGCGGCCGTCGGCCAGGGCCAGCATAATCAGGTTTTTCACCTGTCCAAGTGCGGGTTTGTCCATTGTGAGAATTATTTTTGGAGGCAAAATTACTGAAAAGTTCAGTTATTTGCCTTAATTTTGCAGTGAAAAATTCATCGCCAATGAAGAATATTCAGCAAATCAAGCAGATGCTTGCCGAGAGCCGCTCGGCCGAGGTGATTGCGGCCGTCGACGAGCTGAAGGCTTCGAACACCGACTCCCGGGTGCTCGCCATGGCCTTCTACCTGCGCGGCAACGCCTACCGGCAGCAGGGCGACATGCGTCAGGCCATGAACAGCTATCTCGAGGCCATGGAGCTCGACCCCGACGGCCCAGCCGCCCAGGCCTATCGCACGATTCAGGAAATCCTCAACTTCTACGACCACGACCTCTACAATCCCTGAGCCGGTTCAGGCGAGCACGGCCTTGCTGGCCGTGACGGCCTCGCCGGTGAACACGCTGGCCATTTCGGCAAAGCGCTTCGGGTCGTCGGTGGTGAGGTAGCGGCACGAGGCCCCGGTGGTGCAGCGCTGTGCCATGTCGGGGTGGCGGCGCAGGTAGTCCTCCAGGCTGTGGGCCACGATGGCTCCCTGGGCCACCACGGTCACGCCAGCGGGCGTGTACCGGCGGATTTTGTCGAGCAGCAGCGGGTAGTGCGTGCAGCCGAGTATCACGGTGTCGATGTAGGCATCCTGCGCCATGAGCGCGTCGATGTCCTTGCGCACGAAGTAGTCGGCCCCGGGGCCGTCGCTCTCGCGGTATTCGACCAGCGGCACCCACATGGGGCAGGCATGGCCGCTCACCTTGAAGTGGGGGTGCAGCTTGTGGATTTCGATGTCGTAGGAGCCGCTCTGGATGGTGCCCGGTGTGCCCACCACGCCGATGTGCCCCGTGCGGCTGATTTCGCCCACGCGCTCCACCGTGGGGCGGATCACGCCCAGCACTCGCCGCGTGGGGTCGATGAGCGGCAGGTCGCGCTGCTGGATGCTCCGCAGCGCCTTGGCGCTGGCCGTGTTGCAGGCCAGTATCACCAGCGGGCAACCCTGTGCGAAGAGGTGCTTGACCGCCTGCAGGGTGAACTCATACACGAGCTGGAACGACCGCACGCCGTAGGGCGCACGGGCGTTGTCGCCCAGGAAAAGGAAGTCGCGTTCGGGCAGCACTTTGCGCATCTCGCGCAGTATCGACAGTCCGCCGAACCCGGAGTCGAACACCCCGATGGGGCCTTGAGTGATGGATGTTTCGTTCATTGTCGGTAGAATGAAGGCAATGCTCGGGGGGAGCGAGCACCGCCCGTTTCGGCCGCAAAGTTACAATAAAGCGGCGGCAGTGGCAAGCCTACGGCCAAAGAAAATGCCGAGTGCCATACTGAAACGCCCCGTTTGTGCGTTATAAATCTATTATTGTCGATTACCAACAAGGATGAACAGATTCAGTTACACTATATGGCTACTGCTAGTGGCGTGCTGCCTGGCAGTGAGCGCCGCAGCTCAGGTGAAAATCACCGGCAAGGTCTACGACGAGACGGAGCAGCCCATCGAGTTTGCCACGGTGCGCATTGTGGGCACCACGCTGGGCGTGAACACCGACCTCAAGGGCATGTACGAGCTCACGGTGCCGCAGGCCGACACCATCGTCGTGGAGTTCACCTGCGTGGGCTACAACACGGTGACGCGCCGACTGGTGAATCCCACGGGCACGGTGACGCTGAGCCCCAAGCTCTACGAGAAGACGCACGAACTCAATGAGGTGCAAATCACCGAATACAAGAAGCAAACCAACACCATGCAGGGCATCGACATGGAGCAGGTGCGCATCGCCCCCGACGCGAGCGGCAACCGCGTGGAGGGCGTGATCACCACCATGGCCGGAGTGACGAGCAAGAACGAGATGTCGTCGCAATACATGGTGCGCGGTGGCTCCTACGACGAGAACAGCGTCTACATCAACGGCATCGAGGTCTACCGCCCGCAGCTCATCAGCTCGGGCCAGCAGGAGGGATTGTCGATCATCAATTCCGACATGGTAGCCCAGGTCAACTTCTCGACCGGAGGTTTCAACGCCGAGTACGGCGACAAGATGTCGAGCGCGCTCGACATCACCTACCGCGACCCGCAGGCCTTCGAGGGAGCCTTCTCGGCGAGCTTGCAAGGCGGCACGCTGGCCCTGGGGCATGGCACCAAGAAGTTCTCGCAGCTGCACGGCGTGCGCTACAAGCGCAATTCCTCGCTCATGGGCTCGCTCGAGAGCAAGGGCGAGTACGACCCGCAGTATTTCGACTACCAGACCCACATCGTGTTCAAGCCCAGCGACAAGTTCCGCATCTCGCTGCTGGGCAACGTGTCGGTGAACCACTACCGCTTCGTGCCTGTCGACCGCGAGACGAGCTTTGGCACAGCCAACGACGCCAAGTCGTTCAAAGTCTACTTCGACGGACAGGAGAAGGACAAGTTCGAGACCGTGTTCGGAGCCTTGTCGATGAACTACCGGCTCAACAAAGGCACCGACTTCACCCTGCAGGCGTCGGGCTATCAGACCAATGAGCTGGTGGCCTACGACGTGCATGGCGAGTACTGGCTCGACGAGGCCGGCGCAGGAACCATTGGCGGCGAGTTGGGCGTGGGAAAATACCACGAGCACGAGCGCACGCGACTCAAACTCAAGGTGCTCGACTTCGCCCTAAAAGGCAACACCGGCATCAGCTACCACAACCTGTCGTATGGTGTGAACATGCGCCGCGAGAGCATCTACGACCGCCAGCGCGAGTGGCAGTGGCGCGACTCGGCAGGATACTCGCTCCCGCACATCGCCGACGAGGTGAACGTGATCTACAGCCAGACGTCGCACCACGACCTGAACACGACACGCTTTGCCGTCTATGTGCAGGACACCTACAAGGTGTCGCTCGGCTCGGGACTGCTGTCGATCAACGGCGGCGTGCGCGTGTCGCACTGGGACTTCAACAAGGAGACGCTCATCTCGCCCCGCTTCAGCGTGGGCTATGTGCCCGAGCGCAACAACCGTCTGTCGCTCCGCCTGGCGGGCGGCGTGTACTACCAGGCTCCGTTCTATAAAGAATACCGCTACGAGGCCATCGACAGCATCGGCAACCCCTACATCGCTCTGAACAACGACATCAAGTCGCAGCGGAGCATCCAGGTGATTGCCGGTGGCGACTACACCTTCCGCATGATGGACCGCCCGTTCAAGTTCACGACCGAAATCTACTACAAGAACCTGGCCAACCTCATCCCCTACGAGGTCGACAACCTGAAGGTGGTCTACTCGGGCCGCAACGAGTCGAAGGGCTATATCGCCGGCATCGACATGAAGCTGTTCGGACAGTTTGTCGAGGGCACCGACTCGTGGCTGAGCCTCTCGCTGATGAAGACCAGCGAGGAGCTGAACGGCGTGAAGGTGCCGCGTCCCACCGACCAGCGCTACAGCCTGGCGCTGTTCTTCACCGACTACTTCCCGAGTGTGCCACGGCTCAAGTTCAGCCTCAAGGCACTGCTGAGCGACGGCCTGCCCACCTCGGCACCGCGCGCCACGCGCGACAAGGGCTACTTCCGCCAGCCGGCCTACAAGCGTCTCGACGCCGGACTGAGCTTCATGCTCGTGGGACCCGACCACAAGCCGCACAGCGGACTGCTGAGCCACTTCAAGGACATCTGGCTCGGACTCGACGTGTTCAACCTGCTCGACATCAGCAACGTGAGCAGCTACTATTGGGTCACCGATGTCAACCACATCCAGTATGCCGTGCCCAACTACTTGACGCGCCGCCAGTTCAACGTGCGCCTCTCGGCCATGTTCTGAGCGTGACGCACCCCTGTATCTAACCCCTCCTCAAAAAAAACTTCAGTCGATTAATGAAGCAGAAAGTACAAGCCAATCATGCCCCCAGCGAGATTGGAGCCTACAGCAACGCCATCCGTTGCGGCAACATGATTTTCGTGTCGGGCCAGCTGCCGGTGAATCCCGAGACCGGCGAGGTGCCCAAGACGCTCGCCGAGCAGACGCGACAGGTGATCCACAACATCGAGAACATCCTGGCCGACGCCGGGGCAACGCTCGACAACGTGGTCAAAACCACAGTCTACTTGCAGGAGATGTACCTCTTCAGCCAGATGAACGCCATCTATGCCGAGGCGTTCCGCGAGCCCTATCCGGCGCGCACGAGCCTGGCCGTGAAGGAACTGCCGCTGTCGGCCCTGGTGGCCCTCGATGTGGAGGCTGTGCTCGACTGACCAAATGAACTGCGATGACCTACGAATCGACACTTGACTTCCTCTATAACCAGCGCCCGGCGTTCGAACGTCAGGGCGCTTCGGGCTATAAACCGGGCTTGCAGACGGCCCTGGCCCTCGACCGCTGGCTGCATCATCCCCACCGGCGCTACCGCTGCATCCATGTGGCAGGCACCAACGGCAAAGGCTCGGTGTCGCACCTGCTGGCAGCCATGATGCAACTGAGCGGCTACCGCGTGGGCCTCTTCACCTCACCCCATCTTGTTGACTTCCGCGAGCGCATTCGCGTCGACGGCGAGCCGATTCCAAAGGCCGAGGTGGTCGACTTCGTGGCGCGGTTTCGCGAGGCCGGGCTGGCGACGAGCGTGCCGGCCACCTTCTTCGAACTCACATCGGCCATGGCCATGGAGTGGTTTGCACGGGCGGAGGTCGATGTGGCCGTGATTGAGGTGGGTCTGGGCGGACGCCTCGACAGCACCAACATCATCACCCCGGCACTGAGCATCATCACCAACATCTCGCTCGACCACACCGAGTTTCTGGGCGACACGCTGGAGCAGATTGCCGGCGAGAAGGCCGGCATCATCAAGCCCCGGGTGCCCGTGGTGATAGGCGAGGCCGATGGAGGCGTGCGCGGGGTGTTCGAGCGCCGCGCGGCCGAGTGTCAGGCTCCCATCACTTTCGCTCCCGACGAGGCGCTGATCACCGGCCACCGCCACGACAATGGATTTCTCATGCTCGACACCGTGCGCTATGGCACGGTGCGGTGCGAGCTGGGCGGCGACTATCAGGCCAAGAACGCCGCCACGGTGCTGGCCGCCGTGCAGCAACTCCAACTCCTAGGCTTCAGCCTGCCCGACGGGCCGGTGGTCGAGGCGTTCCACCGGGTGAGTGAGCTGACTGGGTTGCGCGGACGCTGGACGCGGCTGGGCAGCCATCCCACCATCATTGCTGATTCGGGCCACAACATAGCCGGTGTCACCGCCGCCATGCAGCAACTGCGCAGCGAGCGCTACGACAAGCTCCACATGGTGCTCGGCTTCATGGCCGACAAAGACCTCGCCCACATCCTGCCGCTGCTGCCCCGGCAAGCGCAGTATCATTTCACACAAGCCTCCACTGCACGCGCGCTTCAGGCCGGACAGCTGCGCGACATGGCGTCACCGCTGGGCCTGCACGGCGACTGCCACGGCAATGTGGTCGAGGCCCTCGACCACGCCAAGCAACTAGCCGGCCCCGACGACCTCATCTACGTGGGCGGCTCGATGTACGTCCTCGCCGAACTGTTCACTCATTTAGATTCTATTAGATAATTAATCATTTAATATTTACACCATGACGATAGCGATTATAGTGGCCATGCGCAAGGAATTGGACTTGCTGCTGCCACAACTCGAAGAGAGACAACAACACACCATCGACGGCACCGAATTCCATGTGGGCCGGATGGGGCAAAACCATGTGGTGGCCATGCAGTGCGGCATCGGCAAGGTGAACGCCGCCGTCGGTGCGCTCACGCTCATCAACCACTTCGCGCCCGAGTTGGTGATCAACACCGGCGTTGCCGGTGGTGCCAGCAAGACGGTGCACGTCATGGATCTGGTGGTGGGTGCCCGTGTGGCCTATCACGACGTGTGGTGCGGCCCGGAGAGCATCTACGGTGCCGTCAACGGACTGCCGCTCTACTACGAAGCCCCGAGCAGGGTGATTGGCATGATTCCGCAGCGCGACGACATCCACGTGGGGCTCATCTGCTCCGGCGACCAGTTTATCGACACCATCGAGGCCGTGGAGCGCATCCAGGGACATTTCCCCGACGCACTGGCCGTCGATATGGAGTCGTGTGCCATCGCCCAGGTGTGCCACCTGCGTGGTGTACCCTTCTTGAGCATGCGCGTCATCAGCGACTCGCCTGGAGCCAGCAGCGACAACACCACCCAGTACAACGACTTCTGGCAAGAAGCCCCCGCCCACACCTTCGCCCTGCTCCGCGACATCCTCGCCCGTTTGCAATAGCCACCCGAGCCGCCAGTAGGGCCTCGGGAGCCGCCTGTAGGGCCACGCGAGGCCCTACTGGTGTTTGATTCCCTACATGAAACGAATTGTGCGATGCGTTGAAAAACAATAATTTTGACAATTGAAAACTTTGTCGTAAATTTGCGCTTGAAAAAACAAAGTAGAAAAATGACTGCACTTGAATTGAATGCCGAAATCTACCGCACGCTGGGCGAGATTGCCGAGAACGAAGACCTCCTGCGACGCGCCCTGAAGTCGCTCAAACGGCTCGCCGCCAAGAAGCAGGACGAGACCCTGATGACCAAGGAGGAGTTTTTTGAGCGCGTCGACGAAGCGCGCGAGCAAATTCGCCGCGGCGAGTGCTACTCGTTCCACAATCACGAGTCGATGAATGCGTGGCTAGATTCGCTTTGATATGTATAGAATCGATTTTTCGGAAAGGGCAAAAAGCGATTTGGTTCGTTTGAAGAAATTTGAGCCGCGGGCTTACGAGAAAGCGCGGAAGTTGCTCAACGAACTTATGGACCACCCCCGCACCGGCACCGGTCACCCCGAACAGCTCTCCGGCGACCATGCCGGCCAGTGGAGCCGGCGCATCAGCAAAAAGCATCGGCTGATTTACGAGATTATTGAAATGAAAGTCTATGTCGTCGTTTTGGCGGCTTATGGACACTATGACGATAAATAGCAACGTGTTCGAGTCTGGCGTTTTAGGCCGTGCGACCAAATCAAAACCGGCATTTTGACAATTCAAAACTTTGTCGTAAATTTGCGCTTGAAAAAACTAGTTGAAAAATGACTGCACTTGAATTGAATGCCGAAATCTACCGCACGCTGGGCGAGATTGCCGAGAACGAAGACCTCCTGCGCCGCGCCTTGAAGTCGCTCAAGCGGCTCGCCGCCAAGAAGCAGGACAAGACCCTGATGACCAAGGAGGAGTTTTTCGCACGCGTCGACGAAGCGCGTGAGCAAATCCGTCGCGGTGAGTGCTACACTATGTTGCCAAATGAGAGCTTTGCCGATTTCCGTAAACGCATTGGGCGATGAGGTTTAACTTAGTATTCTCCGAACGTGCGCTTGACGATGCCACCAGGCTCGAAAGGGATGAGCCGAAAGCATACAATAAGTTTTTGAAACTTATCGAAGAGCTAAAGGACCACCCCCGCACCGGCACCGGGCATCCCGAACAGCTCTCCGGCGACCATGCCGGCCAGTGGAGCCGGCGCATCAGCAAAAAGCATCGGCTGATTTACGAGATTATTGAAATGAAGGTCTATGTCGTCGTTTTGGCGGCTTATGGACACTACGACGAAAAATAGTTAAAACACGAATCATGGAAGCTATACCTAGTTTCACCATCGACCACACGCGGCTGCTGCGCGGCATCTATGTGTCGCGCAAGGACTACTTGGAGGGTGGGGCAGTGGTCACCACCTTCGACATCCGCATGAAGCTGCCCAACCGCGAACCCGCTGTGAGCCAGAGCGCGTTGCACACCATCGAGCATCTGGCGGCCACCTATCTGCGCAACCACCCCGAGTGGGGGCCACGCATCGTGTATTGGGGGCCGATGGGTTGCTGCACGGGCAACTATCTGCTTGTCAAGGGCGACCTCACCAGTGCCGACATCGCACCGCTGGTGCGCGAAACCTTTGAGTTCATAGCCAACTATGAGGGCGACATCCCCGGCGCCAACGCCCACGACTGCGGCAACTACATGCTCAACAACCTGCCCATGGCCAAATGGGAGGCTCGAAAATACCTCGTCGAGGTGCTCGAGCGGCTCACCGACCTCAACCTCAATTATCCGCAATGATGAGCCGAATCCTTCTCCCTGCCGTCGCGCTGGCCGCACTCTCGCTGCTCGTGGCCTGTGGCGACAACGATGTGACGGTGAAGGGCAACTTCTACGACTCCACCACCGAAGTCTTTCTCGAGAACGGCAAGATGCACGCCGCCACCACACAGTTCACCGACGCCGAGATGCGCCAGCGTCTTTGCGACCGAGCCTGGCGGCGCGCCTACGCCTTCTACTACGACGAGTGGAAGGTGGGCAAGCGAAGCGAAATCGCTTTTGCCAGCGATAATTACTACGTCTGGAACGCCGACGGCACGGCCCGCTTGGGCAACGTGAACAACTACCGCGAGCAGGTCGACTACACCTACTCCACACAGGGGCGCGTGGTGACGATGACTTCGCCCGAGCTCACGTTCACCCTGCGCGTGGCGGCCATCGACGACACGCTCTTGGTGACCGACACTCCCATGACCGGCCAGCACATCACTGGCTACGACGATGCCACCGTGCGGCAGCGCACCGTGTTCACCAAGATGGCCGTACCCAGCCCGCCACTGTGACTGTACACACCTGTCAATCAACCTATTCACGCCAAGATTCCGACCGCTATGACCAGAATCCTTTCCCAACTATTGGCCGCTGTGCTGATGCTTGCGCTCGCATCGTGTGGTGGCGACGACGAGGCGCAGCCGCAGGGCATGACCCTGTCGGTGACCACCATCCATTTCTCGAAAGCCGCCGACCAGCGCGAGGTGGCTGTCACCGCACCCGGAGCCTGGACCGCCAGCAGCGACGCGTCGTGGGTGAAGGCCACCCCCTCGCAGTCGCAGCAGACGAAGGCCAAGCTGCTCATCACCGCCGAGAGCAACCCCTACAACTCGCCCCGCACGGCCCACGTCACCATCGCCTCGCAGGGCGAGCAGGCCGTGGTCACCATCGAGCAGGCCGCCAACGAGAGCGCACGCCTCACCGACTCGCTCCAGTGCGAGCTGCCCGACTACGACCTGGTGTGGCACGACGAGTTTGACCACGGCACCACGCTCAGCGACGAGTGGGTGCACGAGGTGTGGCCCGCCGGACGCGTCAACAACGAACTCCAGGCCTACGTCGACGGCGCCTACAACGGCCGCCGCGTGACCGAAATCAAGGACGGCAAACTGCTCATCACCGCCTTCAAAGAGGGCAATGGGGTGTACTCGGGCCGCGTCTATGCTGGCTACAACATGGGCTGGCAGTACGGCTACTTCGAGGCCAAAATCAAACTGCCCAAGGGCAAAGGCACCTGGCCGGCATTCTGGATGATGCCTGCCAACAACGACTACAACGCCAACCCGTGGCCTAATTGCGGCGAAATCGACATCATGGAAGAGGTGGGCGTGGTGCCCAACGAGGTGTCGAGCACCATCCACTGCCGGCGCTACAACAATGGCGGCACGCGCATCGAGCACGCCGCCCGCAACATCGGCACCGCCGAGAGCGCATTCCACATCTACTCCATGGAATGGACTCCCGACTACATGACCTTCTACGTCGACCACAAGGAGCTGCTCACCTACCGCAACGATGGCGGCGGCGTGGACACCTGGCCCTTCGACAAGCCCTTCTACCTCCTCCTCAACCTGGCCCGGGGTGGCGACTGGGGCGGTATGCGTGGAGTAGACGAGAGCGCCCTCCCCGTCACCATGGCCATCGAGTACGTCCGCGTCTACCAGAAGTAAGGCCTCTCTCTGACTCAAGAATTTAAGACATAAGAACAAAAGATTTTAATCACAAGAACATAAGCATAGCTGATTCAAGGATGAAAAAAATCTTTTGTTCTTATGTCCACTCGTGTCATAGGCCTTTTGTTCTTATGTCTTAAATTCATGTGGAAGTGCGTCGAAGACGAACTTTATCAGCGGGGACAATAGACCGATAATAGCCAAAAAATCTTTTGTTCTTATGTCCACTCGTGTCAAAGGCCTTTTGTTCTTATGTCTTAAATTCATGTGGAAGTGCGTCGAAGACGAACTT
>CAMVDK010000094.1 GCA_947166165.1 uncultured Porphyromonadaceae bacterium | reverse complement strand
ACTTCTTCGACACCCTGCTGCGCCTGCTGCACCCCTTCATGCCCTTCATCACCGAGGAGCTCTGGCAGCACCTGACCGAGCGCGCCGACGGCGAGAGCATCATGTATGCCCGCATCCCCACTCCCGGCCAGCCCGACCAGCCCATGCTTCAGGCCATGGCGCTGGCCAAGGACATCGTGAGCGGAGTGCGCAACGTGCGCAGCACCAAGAACGTGCCCCCGCGCGAGATGCTCACCCTGCAGGTGGTGGGACCCTTCAGCTCGCCCCTCGAGTCGGTCATCACCAAGGTGGCCGGGCTCAAAGCCATCGAGCAGGTCGACGAGAAGGACGCCGCCTCGGCGCCGTTCATGGTCGGCACGCAGGAGTTCGCCGTGCCGCTGGCCGGCAACATCAACATAGAGGAAGAGCTCGCCAAGCTCGAGGCCGAACTCAAGCACGCCCAGGGCTTCCTGGCCGGGGTGGAGAAGAAGCTGGCCAACGAGCGCTTCGTGGCCAACGCCCCCGAGGCCGTCGTGGCCCTCGAGCGCAAGAAGAAGTCCGACGCCGAAAGCAAAATCGCCACGCTCACTGCCGCCATCGCAGCCCTGCGCCGGTGACAACCAAGTGAGGAAGTGCTTTGTGCGCATCGACGAGGCCGGCAAAGGCCCCTCGATGCGTTTCGAAACCATCCAAGATTTGGATGCATATATCCGTAGTTTGTGAGATATTAATCTGCATCATCCATTATGATACTGAAACCCAACACGCCGGTGGCGCTGTGCAGCGACCATGCCGGGTTGGCCACCAAGCAGGCCGTGATGCGCTGGCTCGACGAGCAGGGCATCGCCTACCACGACTTCGGCACCTACAGCGCCGACAGTTGCGATTATCCCGACTTTGCCCATCCCTGCGCGCTGGCCGTGGAGCGCGGCGAGTGTTACCCCGGCATCGCCGTGTGTGGCAGCGGTGAGGGCATCAACATCACCCTCAACAAGCATCAGGGCATTCGTTCGGCGCTGTGCTGGATTCCCGAGGTGGCCCGTCTGGCCCGGCAACACAACGACGCCAACGTGCTCGTCATGCCCGGCCGCTTCGTGACCGACGCCGAGGCCATCGCCATGGTCGAAGCCTTCCTCAACACCGACTTCGAGGGCGGTCGCCACCAGCGCCGCATCGACAAAATCCCCGTGCGCTGACTCCCCGACAATCATCAGGTAGGCTTCGAACAATTCCGACTGCAAAATTCTTTGTCCCCCTTATCGAAACCGTGCGTCAGTCAACTGGCAATTAACCCTCAAAATATCAACTGTGTTAAAATGAAAAAATTGATGATCACCCTGTGTGCATCGGCTGCCATTGCCGCCGCCGGAGCCATGCTGCTCACCGCCTGTGGCGGCGGCAGCACGAGCGACAACCCATTGCTCAAGGAGAGCACGCTGCCCTTCGGCGCGCCCGACTTCAAGCAAATCAAGCCCTCACACTATCTGCCAGCCTTCGAGGCGGCCATCGCCGAGAAGCGCGACGAAATCAAGAAAATCGCCGAAAGCACCGACTCGGCCACCTTCCAGAACACCATCGTGGCCTACGATGAGAGCGGACGCACGCTCGACCGCGTGAGCCGAATATTCTTCGCCCTGGTCGAGGCCGACAAGACCCCCGAAATCGGCGAGGTGGAGAAGAAGGTGATGCCCATGCTCACCGATCTGGAGAACGAAATCTCGTTCAACAAGCCCCTCTTCGCACGCATCAAGCAGGTCTACGACCGCGAGCACGACTCGCTCCAGGGCGAGGACAAGAAACTCCTTGAGGAGATCTACAAGGAATTCGTGCTCAATGGTGCACTGCTTGGCGATGAGCAGATGAAGCGCATGAAGGAAATCAACCTCAAAATCGCCGACCTGCAGCAGCAATGGGGCGACGTGGTGCCCGAAGCCACCAACGACGCCGTGGTCTGGGTCGACAAGAAGGAAGACCTGGCCGGACTCAGCGAGGCCGACCTCGCGCAGTGTGCCAAGGACGCCGAGTCGCTCGGCAAGAAGGCCCCCTATGCCATCGTCATCGTCAACACCACCCAGCAACCCCTGCTGGCCAGCCTCGACAACCGTGACCTGCGCCGCAAGGTCTACGAGGCCTCGGTCCACCGCGCCGACGGCACCGGCAAGCACAACTCCTATCCCCTCGTGGTGCAAATCGCCAAGCTCCGCGCCGAGCAGGCCGAGCTGATGGGCTACAAGAACTACGCCTCCTACGCCCTCGAGAAAACCATGGCCAAGACACCCAAGGCCGTCTACGACTTCCTCAAGAGCCTCATCGCCCAGTACAAGCCCAAGGCCGAGGCCGAAACCCAGGCCATCCAGGACTACGCCCGCAAGACCATGGGCACCGACTTCGAGCTCCAGCCCTACGACCGCTTCTACTATTCGGCCAAGATGAAGAAGGAGCAACTGAACATCTCCGACGACGAGGTGAAGCCCTACTTCAACATCGACAGCGTGCTCATCAACGGCGTGTTCTACGCCGCCAACCGCGTCTATGGCCTCACCTTCGAGGAGCGCAACGACATCCCCACCTATCACCCCGACATGCGCGTGTTTGAGGTCAAGGACAAGGATGGAAAGACCAAAGCGCTGTTCTACTGCGACTACTTCCGCCGTCCCACCAAGCGCGGCGGCGCCTGGATGGAAGAATTCACCAAGCAGAGCCGCCAGCGGCAGACCATCTCGGTGGTCTACAACGTGTGCAACAACGCCAAGGCCCCCGACGGGCAGCCCTCGCTGCTCACCTGGGACGAGGTGACCACCCTTTTCCATGAGTTCGGACACGCCCTGCACGGCATCCTGTCCGACTGCCAGTACAACAAGCTGAGCGGCACGTCGACGGCCAACGACTTCGTGGAGATGCCCTCGCAGTTCAACGAGTCGTTCGCTTCGATTCCCGAAATCTTCGACCACTACGCCCGCCATTGCCAGACCGGCCAGCCCATGCCCGCCGAGCTCAAGGAGCGCATGCTCAAGAGCATCACCTTCCAGACCGCCTACGCCCTGGGTGAGAACCTGGCCGCCACCTGCCTCGACCTGGCTTGGCACATGCTCTCCTCGAGCGAGGTGCCCACCGCCGAGAAGGCTGCCGACTTCGAGACCCAGGCACTGGAGCGCATCGGCCTGCTCGACGCGCAGATTCCGCCGCGCTACCGCACCAGCTACTTCAACCATGTGTGGGGTGGGGGATATGCCGCCGGCTACTACAGCTATCTGTGGACCGAGGTGCTCGCCGTCAACATCGCCGACACCTTCGCCAAGCTCGGTCCGCTCGACCCGGCCACCGGACAAGCCTTCCGCGACAAGGTGCTCAGCCGCGGCAACACCGGCGACCTGATGCAGATGTTCACCGACTTCACCGGCATGGCCTCGCCCGACGCCTCGAGCCTGCTCAAGGCACGCGGCCTCTGACGCCCAATCGCCGGCAAGGCACCATAACGCAAAGCGGTGCCGCCTGTCCCTGGTGTGGGAGGCGGCACCGCGTTGCGTTATGTGGCGATGGTCAAACGGTTTAGAGGGATGTCTTTCTGACTTATTCCAAAAATTTGATGCTATTTTTGTCCACTTATTCTGATTTTTGAGAATAAACATACGAATTACTGCAACTTTTAGGCAAAAGCGAGCCGCTGTCCGTGTGGGGACGGCGGCTCGCGCGTTTGACGGTGATGGATGATTACTGGTTCAGGATGAGGTTGATGAGATTGTTGACGTCGGCCACGTCGGCGGTGCCGCTGCCGTCGAGGTCGGCGTCGCCTTGCAGCTGCTCGGGCGTGATTTTGTCGAGGATGAGGTTGATGAGCCGGTTCACATCCTCGATGTCGACGTTGCCGTCGCCGTTCAGGTCGCCCGGCACGCCCGGCTCCTCGCCTGTGTCGATGCCCTCGATGTGCTGGAACTCTTGCCAGCCAGCGGCCGCCTTGTATTTCTCGACCGATGCCAGGGGCACATAGAGCGTGGCGTTGGCAAACACCTCGGCGCTGAAGAACGCGCCGCCTTCGCCCAGCGCGGGCGGCTCCGCGGCCATGCAGGTCACCCGGGTGGTGGCGGTGATGGTGCTGAACGCGCTGGGCTCCAGCTCCTGCACGCTGGCGGGCAGGTAGATTTCGGTGAGCTCCACGGTGCGGGCGGCCTGGCGCGCAACCACCGTCACGCCGTTGGGCACGGTGAGCACCTTGTTGATGCGGCCTTGCGGCACCGACACCAGGCGCACCGGAGCGCCCGACGCGTTGATTTCATACAGGCAGCTGTCGATTTCGGCGTAGTGGGTGTTGCCCTCGGCCACCTGCACGCGCTTCACGTTCGGGCATTTGGTGATGGGGTTGTAGGCGACGGTTTCCACCGTGCTGGGAATGGTGATGGTCTGCAGCGAGTTGGTGCTGAAGAACACGTTGCCGTCCATGAATTTCAGCCCTTCGGGCAGCATGGCGTCGGTGAGGCCGGTGTTGCAGAACACGGTGGTGGAGAGGTACTCCAGCTGGCCATTGCAGGTGTACGACGTCAGGCCGGTGCAGCCCATGAAGGCGAAGTGCTCGAGGCGCTTCACGTTCTTGAGGTCGACGCTGTGCAGGTCGGGGTTGTTCTGGAAGCCGCAGCTGTCGATGCACTCCAGCGTGCTGGGCAGGCTCAGGCTCTTGAGTTCGTTGCCGGCAAAGCACATCATGGGCACCACCGTCACTCCTTCGGGCACGGTGAGGTTCTCGATCGAGCAGCAGTAAAAGTCGTGATTGCCCAGCTTGATGCCCTGGGGCAGGCTCACGCTGGCCACATTGTCGCAGCCGCTCCACACGTAGCCGGCCAGCTCCACGCTTCCGCTCGGCAGTTGCACACTGGTGAGCTTTTTGCAGTTGGCAAAGGCGTGGTCGCCGATTTTGACGATGCCTTCGTGGAAGGTGACGTTGGTCAGCTTGGAGTTGCCGTGGAAGGCGTAGGCGCCAATCTCGGTGATTTGTTCGGGAATGGTCACCCGTGTCACATAGGTGCCATCGCCGACCGAACTGAGCATTTTCTGGCCAGGGAAAGCCAGCAGCTTGTTGCCTTCCTTGTTGGCCAGGGCAAACATCGTGCTTCCCATCTGCTCCGTGAAGTCGATGCGCGAAAAATAGGGGTTGGCGTCGCGGCAGGTGATGATGCCGAATCGGTTGTTCACAAAGGCGATGTCGGAGATAAACTGCATGGAGTTGGGAATGCGGATTCCGCTTCCGTCGCCGCCGGCACCGTCGAAGGCCCCGTTGTCGATGTAAATCAGTCCATCGGGCAGCGTGAGCAGTCCAGTCACTGTGGCATCAACAAACGCTCCCGGCCCGATACCGTAGACGGTGTAGTCAACACCGTTGTAGGTCACCGTCGAGGCCATGTCGCTCGAGGTGATGCCTTGATAATGGCCACTGGCCGGACTGGTGACTTGCGCCCAGTGCTGGGCCTCGTCGACAATCTGGTAGCGAATCTTGCCCACGGTGAACGAGGGCAGATCCTCCTGCGCTGTGGCTGCCAGCGATAGGAAAAGAGTGGTGAGAAGTAAGAATGATTTTTTCATGTTGGTTATGATTTTGGGAAAATAATTCATTGTGTCAGAATCATGTTGATGAGCAGGTTGACGTCGGCCACGTCGGCGGTGCCGCTGCCGTCGAGGTCGGCGTCGCCTTGCAGCTGCTCGGGCGTGATTTTGTCGAGGATGAGGTTGATGAGCAGGTTCACGTCCTCGATGTCGACGTTGCCGTCGCCGTTCATGTCGCCCGGCACACCCGGCTCCTGGCCGGTGTCGATGCCCTCGATGTGCTGGAACTCTTTCCACACCTCAGCGTTCTGGTAGTCTTCCAGGGCGCGCATCGGCACGCGGAGCGTGGCGGTGGCGTAGATGTCGGTGGCAAAAGCGCTTTGGTCGCACGTCGGCGGCACGGTGGCCAGACAGGTGATGGCGGTGAGCGTGGTGACGCTGCTGAAAGCGCTGGACTGCAATACGCTCGTGCTCGCTGGCAGATAGGCTTCGGTGAGCGCCACTTCGCGCGCTGCCTGTCGGCCGATTTCGGTCACGCCGTCGGCCACGCGCAGCACCTTGTTGACGCGGGCCGAAGGCACGGCAACCAGCCGCCACGGCCGGCCGTTCTCGTCCACCTCATACAGGCAGCTGTCCAATTCGGCGAAATGGCTGCTGCCCTCGGCCACCTCGATGCGTTTCACCGCTGTGCACCCGACGATGGGCGTGAAATCGATGGTCTCCACGGTGCTGGGGATGGTGATGGTCTGCAGCGAGGTGGTCCGGAAGAACACGTTGCCGTCCATCACCTTCACCCCTTCGGGCAGCTGGGCGTCGACCAGGGCCGTGCGGCAGAACGCGCTCGAGCCGATGTGCTCGAGCTGGCCGTTGCAGGTGTAGGTCTTCAGGCTCGTGCAGCCCATGAAGGCAAACTGGTCGAGCTGGCGCACGTTTTTCAGGTCGACGCTGGCCAGCTCGGTGTTGTTCTGGAAGCAGCAGCTGTCAATCAGCTCCAGCGTGCCGGGCAGGTTGATGTTTTTGAGGTTGTTGCTGGCCAGGGCCATGAATCCCACACTCTTCATGCCTTCGGGCAGGGTGATGCTCTCCAGGCCGCACATGTAGAAGGCGTGCCGCGCCAGCTTCTGCATGCCTTGCGGCAGGCTCACGCTGGTCAGGTTGGAGCACGAGCTCCACACCGACAGTCCCAGTTCCACGTCGGGATTGGGCAGGCTGACGCTGGTGAGTTGCTCGCAGTTGTAGAACGCGCCGTCGCCAATCCGGGTCACCGAGGCCGGGATGGTGACGCGCGTATAGTTGGGATGCTTGTAGAAGGCGTAATCGCCGATTTCGGTGATGGTCTCGGGAACGGTGTACTGAGTCACATAGGTGGTGCCATTGTCGAAGTTGATGACCATGCTGCCCGCCACAGCGATGAGTTTGTTGCCGGCCTTGTTGACGATGGTCGACACGTCGCGCCCCTGCGATGTGACCGCTATACGCTTGAATTCGGGGTTGTTGTCGTCCACGGCAAGGAAACGGAACTTGTTGCCTCCCAGTGCCATGGGGGCCAGCATGGTGAGCGTTGACGGCAACCGCAGCGAGATGCCGGTGCAGCCGTCGAAGGCGCCATTGTCGATGTAGATGAATCCTTCGGGCAGGCGTGTGACGGTGTTCTCCGACAGCGAGCCTTTGGCAAACGCGCCGGGACCCACGCCCAGCACGGTGTATTCCACACCGCCATTGGTGACCGTGGCCGAAAAGTCGGCTGTGGCGATGTTCTGATAAGCGTCGTCGGGATTGCTCGGGTTCTTTTCTACGATGCGCACCCATCGGTTGGCCTCGTTGACCACCTCATAGCGCAATTTGCCGGATGTGAACACTGTTTGGGCTTGTGCCGCCAGTATCAATAAGGCAACACTGCAAAGCGTGAACAATTTTTTCATTGAAATTTGGTTTTTGGAACGAGAAAGGAATAATGGCTGTTTATTTGCCGCAAAGGTAGGCAAAAAATCAATAATCTGCAAGTATTCAGGCTCAAAAAGTTGTTAGGGTGGGTTCTATAAATTGCTTGCGCCGAATTGGGCTTGATTGCTGAGCAGGTTTTGGCTCAAGCTGCGCGAAGCAGTAGCGGGCTACGGTTCAAGCAGTTGAGACAAAAGATGCCAGCAAGCAACCCAATGCGGCCAAAACAATTCATTACTTTTTTGCAATTTATAGAACCCACCTTAGGTGCACCGTGGGCGAGAGACACGCCGCAGTCGGAAGCACAGTTGCGCCGCCGAGGTGGGATGGGAGGCGATAAGATTTGGACGGGCGATGCGCCTCAGAAACGTATACCGGCCAGCAGCGTGAAGTCGTAGATGGTGTAGATGAATTGGTGCTTCTCGGAGTGGTAGCGGTGGTTGTCGATCGAGCCTCGCAAGCCTGCAAACAGCTGCTTGTGGTTGTAGACAAGCCCTATGCGCGCCCGCATGTTGACCGACCACGACGATGCTTTGTCTTCGACCTGGGTTTCGAGCATCTGCCGGTAGCCGAACGAGGGCGTGGCGGTCAAGTTCAGCAGCCACTTGCGGCCGAGCACAAAGTTGTAGCCGTAGCCTAGCATCAGGCAGTAGTCGTTGTACAGGAATCGTGGGGCACCGAACTCGGCCACATATTCCTTGCTTTGGGGCGGCAGTTCGTCGGTCTTGATTTGTATGTCGTGGTGCTCGATGTTGAAGCCTGCCAGCGGCGAGCCCGCGCTGCGCAGCTGGTATTTCGAGTAGCAGTAGGCCGCCGCCTGCGCATAGCGCTTGTTGTTGAAGAAGTAGTAGGCATGCAGGCCATAGGTCTTGCGGTGCAAGCCGGTGAAGTCTTTGATTCTTTCTCGTGGCTGGCCTTCAGGCTTGAGCTCCACGTTGGTCTTGCCGCGGTAGTTGTAGTAGTAGGCTTCGGCCGTGAAGCGCGCGCAGGTGAACGAGAAGTCGATTTTCTCCGACACCTTTTCGCGCTGCAGCATGTTGGTGATGCTGGCCGTGTAGCCCACACTCACGGCCATGAACGACAGCTGCGCACCCAGGTTGGCCGTGATGTGGCTGTTGAGCACCGACTCTATGTGGTCGAAGGGCTTGCCCGTGTAGCTGTCGAGCCACTGGTTGCTCATGAGCATGAGTTTCCAGTTCTTGCCCGTGCCGCGCACGTAGGCCGTGTCGTAGCTGTTGAAGGCGCGGTCGACCCACTTGTAGGTCTTGTAGCAGAAGTTGATGAATTTCGGGTACTTGATGGTGCCTCCGGTAAAGTCCACCTTGCCGTGCTTGAGCGCGCGGAACCAGTAGCCTTTGTCGCGCACGGTGTCGTAGGGCTCGTTCATCTTTTCGTAGATGCCTTTGCGTATGCGGTAGCCAAGCTGCTGGAACTTGTTCATGCGGCTCAGCGTCGAGTCGTTCAGCTCTTTGAAGTTGGAGCCGGTTTTCGCCGTGGTGTCGACCGCCGCGGTGTCGGCCGCCAGCGCCGGCAGGTCGGCCACCGGCACCGGGCTGTCGGTGGCGGCCGCGGTTGCCGCCATGGCGGCAACCATCATGGCCAAGATGATGAGCACCTGTTTCACTGCTGGTCGAGTTTTATTGGTGAGCCGCGCCGGTTCGGGCGTGGCTCAGTGTGGTTGTTGTCGGTTATTAGCGATTCAAACGATTCCCTTACCGTGGCACTGCTTGTACTTCTTGCCACTGCCGCAGGGGCAGGGGTCGTTGCGACCGATTTTGGGCCCGTTGACGATGGGCATGGTGGGCCGCTGCGGAGCGCGCGAAGCGCCTCGCGAGGCCTGCATGTTCTCGCGGGCCTGCCGCTCGTTGGCGGCCTCCTCGCCACGGCCCTCGCTGTAGCGCGGCTGCGGCTTGCGGGGCATGTCGCGCTGCTTCACGGGCGCGGCGGACGGCTCCTGCTCCTGCTGCACGGGAATCTGGCCACGCATCAGTATCGAGATGGTCTTCGCGTTCATCGTGCCCACCATGCCCTTGAACATGTTGAACGACTCCACCTTGTAGATCACGAGCGGGTCCTTCTGCTCGTAGCTGGCGTTCTGTACGCTCTGGCGCAGCTGATCCATCTCGCGCAGGTGCTCCTTCCAGCTCTCGTCGATGGTGAGCAGCATCACGGCCTTCTGCCAGGCCTTGGTCAGGCACTTGCACTGCGTTTCGTAGGCCTCCTTGATGTCGACCACGATGCCGAACACGCGCTTGCCGTCGGTGATGGGCACGCGGATCAGTCCCTGGGGCTCCATGCCCTGCTCCTGCTGCTGCCTGACGATGTCCTGGATCACGGGGTTGGCCACCTCGGCCAGGCGGTCGGTCTTGCGGTTGAAGGCCTTGAGCACCTCGTCGTAGAGGATGCTCACCTGGGTCTTGTCGTCGGTGCGGCGGTAGGTCTCTTCCTCGAAGGGAGGCTCGATGGCGTAGGTCTTGAGCACCTCCATCTTGAAGTCTTCAAACTCGTCGGTGCTGTAGCGCGCCACGATGTCCTCCACGCTGTCGTAGAGCGTGTTGATCAGGTCGATGCCGATGCGCTCGCCGATGAGGGCGTGGTGGCGGCGGGTGTAGATCACCTTGCGCTGCGCGTTCATCACGTCGTCGTATTCGAGCAGGTGCTTTCGCACACCGAAGTTGTTCTCCTCAACGCGTTTCTGAGCGTTCTCGATGGCGTTGGTCACGCGGCGGTCTTCGATGGCCTCGCCGTCCTTGAGGCCGAGGAAGTCGAGCATCTTGACGATTTTCTCACTGGCGAACAGGCGCATCACCTTGTCCTCGAACGAGACGAAGAACACGCTCGAGCCCGGGTCGCCCTGACGGCCGGCGCGGCCGCGCAGCTGGCGGTCCACGCGGCGGCTCTCGTGGCGCTCGGTGCCGATGATGGCCAGACCGCCGGCGGCTTTCACCTCGGGCGAGAGCTTGATGTCGGTACCACGGCCTGCCATGTTGGTGGCGATGGTCACCACACCCTTGCCGTCGATTTGCCGTCCGGCCTGGGCCACGATGTCGGCCTCCTTCTGGTGCAGCTTGGCGTTGAGCACCTGGTGGGGAATGTGGCGCAGGTTGAGCATGCGGCTGAGTTTCTCGCTGATGTCGACCGAGGTGGTACCCACCAGCACCGGCCGCCCGCTGTTGCGCATATTCTCGATTTCCTCGATCACCGCGTTGAACTTCTCGTTGGTGGTCTTGTACACGCGGTCGGGCATGTCGTTGCGGATCACGGGCTTGTTGGTGGGGATGGTGACCACGTCGAGCTTGTAGATGTCCATGAACTCGCCGGCCTCGGTCTCGGCCGTACCGGTCATACCGGCCAGCTTGTGGTACATGCGGAAGTAGTTCTGCAGGGTGATGGTGGCGTACGTCTGGGTGGCGGCCTGCACCTTCACGTGCTCCTTGGCCTCCACGGCCTGGTGCAGTCCGTCGCTCCAGCGGCGGCCTTCCATGATACGGCCCG
>CAMVDK010000093.1 GCA_947166165.1 uncultured Porphyromonadaceae bacterium | reverse complement strand
ACCGACGGCGTGTTCTCGATGGACGGCAACGTGGCCCCGATGGACAAGATCTGCGACCTCGCCGAGAAATACGACGCCCTGGTCATGGTCGACGAGAGCCACTCGGCAGGCGTGGTGGGCCCCACCGGCCACGGCGTGGCAGAGCAGTTCGACCTCTACGGACGCATCGACATCTTCACCGGCACGCTCGGCAAGGCCTTCGGCGGAGCCATGGGCGGCTTCACCACCGGACGCAAAGAAATCATCGACATGCTCCGCCAGCGCTCACGCCCCTATCTGTTCAGCAACAGCATCGCCCCCGGCATCGTGGGCGCCAGCATCGAGATGTTCAAGATGCTCGACGAGAGCAACGCCCTGCACGACAAGCTGGTGGAGAACGTGAACTACTTCCGCGACAAGATGATGGCCGCCGGCTTCGACATCAAGCCCACCCAGAGCGCCATCTGCGCCGTGATGCTCTACGACGCCAAGCTCTCGCAGGACTTCGCTGCCCGCATGCAGGAGGAAGGCATCTACGTCACCGGCTTCTACTATCCCGTGGTGCCCAAGGGCCAGGCGCGCATCCGCGTGCAGCTCAGCGCCGGCCACGAGCGCGAGCACCTCGACAAGGCCATCGAAGCCTTCATCAAGGTGGGCCGCGAGCTGGGTGTGATCAAGTGACCCCTTCCCCGGCAAACGACAAGCAAAAAAAGGCACCGTTGCCCCCTCTGAGGGGGCAACGGTGCCTTTTTGGGGTCTCCAGCAAGAGGGTTGTGCTGTTCCACAACAATGTGTGCCGCGAGTTGGAGTTCTGGCCCGTCAACCGCCTTGTGCCATAGCTCGATGAGCGAGGCAAGCTCAATATGTTCCGCGCAGCATCTTGCGAGGCGCGGCCCAAGTGGGCAAAACCGGGTGCGTTTGAACCTGGTTCACGAGCAGAATTTGTGATGATTCATGTGATGTGCTTCAGCGTTGGGGGTTGGTGTGAAATGTTAAATTTTAAAATTTTAACGGCAAGATGCAATGAATGTCAATTTTTTGTCCTATATTTGCCGAATAAAAGGTAATGTGCGCATTGGCAGTGCGTTGCGCCGTAGTTTTGACAGCGACAATCAAAATAATTATTAACCCATAAATTTCATGACTATGAAAAAGATTCTACTCACCCTGATGATTGCGTTAGCCGCCTTGGGCGCCAACGCATTCGATGTAGGTCTGCTCAGTTACTCCATCGACTCCGATGGCACTGCCCGCTGTCTGGGTCTGAGCACGGCCGGCGCCAGCGCCAGCCCCTCCTCGATCACCATCCCGGGCCGCGTGACCTACAACGGCACGCGCTACCGCGTAGACGTGGTGGACAGCGAAGCCTTCAAGAACAACACCAAAATCACCTCGGTGTCTATCGGCTGGGGTGTGCGCTACATCTACTCCAGCGCCTTCTCGGGTTGCTCCAACCTCAAGTGGGTGACCATCCGCAGCTCGATGAAGTACATTAACGCCTATGCGTTCAAGGGCACCAACATCAACGAGATCTACATCAGCTGCCAAACGCCCCCGAGCCTGGCCAGCACGGCGTTCGACAGTGCCAAAAAGCCCAACGTGGTCACGTCGACGAAAGCCGGCGCCGATGCCTTTAACCAAGACAACGTCTGGAAATCCATCGACAGCAACATAACCTACCAAGGCGCGTCGGCGTGCGACATCTGGGAAAACGGCCAGGGCTACGACTACATCAGCACCAACCTGGATGTGATCAATCCCGAAGTCATGCTCGTGGGTTGGAACCGCTCGAGCGGCATCATTACCCCGCAAACCATCACCGATCCAATGCCCCGGGACTACGGCGGTGGCGAGGCAACCAACTGCCTCTTCAAGAAAATCGCTCCTTACGCCTTCAAGGACCGCACCGACGTGAAAGGTAGCATGGGCCGCACCGACACCTACACGACCAGCATCGAGGAGATTGGTGAATATGCCTTCGCAGGCTGCACCGGCATCACGGGAGTCTATATCGATGCAGACAAAGTTGGTGGCAGTGCGTTCAAGGACTGCACGGGTCTGACGGAAGTGAAGCTCTACTACACCGCCGGCGAGAGTAACGGCGTGAAGGAAATCGGTAGTGACGCCTTCCGCAACACCGGCCTGACGAGCCTCTACATCCCGTCGAGCGTGACGAGCATCGGCGCGGGAGCGTTTTGCCAGACCAAGTCGCTGGCCACCATCAGCGTGAGCTCCAGCAACCAGAATTATGCCCACAGCAGCGGCGGCTGGCTGATGAACAAGAACTACACCACCGTGGTGCAGGTGCCCGGCGCCAGCACCGTGAGCGGTTTTGTGCCCGGCACCACGTCGATCAACTCCAAGGCATTCTATGGCAACACCAAGATTTCGGCCCTGTGGATACCCTACGGTGTGACCTATATCGGCTCGTTTGCTTTCGGTTACATGGATAACCTCATCGCGCTGAAGCTTCCCAGCTCGGTGTCCAGCTTGCACGAATACGCACTCGACTATCTCACGAAGCTGAACGACCTCTACGTCAACCTCGCCACGCCGCACAGCTCGATCACCAACTCCAGCTCGTCGCTCGACCGTATCCCCTCATCCTGCCGCCTGCACGTGCCGCGCGGCTCGGTGAGTGCCTACAAGAACGCTTCGCGCTGGAACCAGATGACCAACGTCGACGAAGGTGGATGGGACTTTGTTGCCGGCAGCCCCAGTCTCTACTACACTGTGGAATACGCCCATTCCTACACCGACACCAAGGTGTCGTCCTCATCCTTCAATGGTTATGTGAAGGTGGTCAAGGGATGGTATGCCACCAGCGGAAGCACACCGCTCAGCGGCACGATAACGGTTCCCAATACGGTTGGCGAAAATGGCTACAACTTCATCGTGGCCACACTCGACGACCATCTGTTCAGCGGCAACACCGGCATCACCGAGATCAAGGGTGGCACTGGCGTGAAGTGGATCAACAAATATGCCCTCTACGGTTGCACCAACCTGACCAAGTGCGCATTGCCCAACCCCACCTACATTGGTGACTGCGCGTTCATGGGCAGCAGCAAGCTGTCGAACATCACCCTGGGCGACCGCCTGCTGACCATCAGCGATTTCGCTTTCTCGCACACCGCCATCACCCAGCTCATCATGCCCAACACGGTGACCAAGATTGGAGCCCAGATGGTGTATGAATGCAACTCGCTCGACTCCATCAAGATTTCGACCGGCGTGACCGCTATTCCCATGTATGCCTTCTCGAAATGCCGCGCGAAGTACATCCGCCTCCCCTACGGTGTGAAGACCATCGATGTGGCCATCGTGGCCAACCAAGACTACAGCTACGCTGTGAATCACGTGGTGGTGGTGCCCAGCTCGGTGACCTCGATCAGCGCCAACGCGTTCAAGTTTGCCGACAAGCTCGCTGCCGTGTATCTGAACATTCCTCACGACCGGTTCAAGACCACCAGCGATAGTTGGATCCGCTCTGGCAGCAACTACAACCACAAGGGCATCACCAAGCTCTATGTGCCTGTAGGCGAGGTGGCGAAGTATGAAGGCGATGCCGGTGTGAAGGCCGCATTCAACATGAGCGATGTGAACGCCGGTTCGTTCGACTTCCACTACGGCAATCCAAACAGCAACCTAGGCTCCATGTACTACATGACCGTGGTGGATGCCAGCGCCAAGACCGCGAAATACGTCTACAGCCCCCATGATACAGGAGGATCATACGGTATTTCCAGTTCCGAGACCGACAAACTCACTGGTGTTGAATATCAGATGGTTGAGGTTGGCGACAGCGCCTGCGCAGGACATACGAAAGTCACAGGAACCAGCTTCCCCAGCAGTATCACCAAGGTGGGTTCGTGGGCATTCTACGGCTGCTCGGGAATGACTGGCGAAATCAACATTCCCAGCACCATTAAACAACTTGACGGATATTCATTCTGGGGCTGCTCGGGCCTGTCGAGCATCTTCTTGGAATCGGCATCAACAAGTATCTACTACAGATTAGTTGGCAACATGTCGAACAGCTTCCGTTTCTACATCCCCATGGGGGTTTACTACTCGTGGTATAAGTGGGCCGATTGGAGCACCAATGGTGCCAAGGGCGGCGACCTGTTCTCGCCCTACGTCAGGCCCAGCAGCGAGTGGTCGGTTGTCTCGGTGATGAAGCCCGTGTCGCTTCCCACCAACGACGGCGTGGAGTTCTACACCATTCCCAGTTACGACAGCGGCAAGGAAATGGTGATGACCAGCCAGCGCACTGGCAACGTGGCTGCAGCCACCGGTCTGCTGATGAAAGGCACCGTGGGCAAAGTGTACCGTTTCACCACCACCAGCAGCACCACCGCTCCGGCCAACCTGCTCAAGGGTGTGGAAGGCGAGAAGGTGGAACTCTCGCCCAGTGGCGCTTACTTCACCTTCAACTCAAGCACCAAGAAGTTTGACCGCATCACCAAGACGACCACCATCTGGAACGGCAGCGCCTACCTGGAGATGGGTTCGCTCGTGGGCAGTGGCACGCAGAGCATCCAAATCGACAAGTTCTACACGCCTACCACCATACGTGGCGACGTGGACGGCAGCGGCGAGGTGGACATCGACGACCTGAACATCATCATCAACATCATGGTCAAGAAAGCCACCAAGGCTCAATGGCCTAATGCCGACATCGACAAGAGCGGCGATGTGGACATCGACGACCTGAACATCGTGATTAACATCATGGTCCACAAGGACAACGGCTGATAGCCAGCCCGGCTGATGCGTGAAGCATCACCAAGCACGAGCGCGGCCTGCACAATCTCTCATGTGCAGGCCGCGCTTTTGCTTTCGCCCGGCAGGAAGCGCCAAGGCACTCATTCCTCCACCAGCTTGTCGAAGGCGCGCAGGGTGCGGATGTGGCGGCGGCACACCTTGACGAGCCATGCGCACAGCAGCAGGAACACCACCGTGAGCACGGCTGCCAGCACGTCGTTGATGCTGGCGGCGAAGAGCGCCGCGTCGTAGGCCCCATGGGCCAGCACCGGAGCGGCCAGCACCATCACACGGTTGCGGCTGGTGTGGCGGCCGCCAATGTGAACCAGCGAGTAGAAGTAGCCCATCAGCACCGCAAAGGCAAAGTGGCCCGGCACCGAGAACAGGCCGCGCATCACCGCCACGCCCTGCCAGTCGTCGAGATTGCCAAACAGGTAGGCCACATTCTCGATGGCCGCGAAGCCCAGGCCGATGCTGGCGGCGTAGACCACGCCGTCGAACCACTCGTCGAAGTAGCGGTTGCGCCCGAGCAGCCGCCACAGCCTGAGCAGCCTGGCCAGGTCCGCGGGGCCGGCCCCACCCAGGAAGGCCAAGTTCACCGCCGAGAACACGTTCTTGGGCTCATCGGCCACCAGCCCCAAGCCCACCACCGCCATCTCGAGCACGACGGCGATGCCGGCGGCCACCAGGCCATAGCCAAAGCCTTTCAGGATTTGCGGCACCGGCTCTTTGACCGGGTCGCGACGATAGATGAACCACAACAGCAGCGCTGCGGGCAGCACTGCCGAGAAGATGATGTTGAACGTGAGCATAGAGCGATTGTTGTTTTCGGTTTTCCGCCTCTAGCACAACCGCAATGCGCCGGGGTGGGGTGCATTGCGGTTGTGATGGCGGTCGATAGCGATTTTCAGTGATGGCTCCGACGTGGGCGGCAGCATCTGCGGTTCTCAGTATCCCACCGAGAGGGTGGTATAGAAGCGCGCTCCGTTGTAGTCGGCCGTCAGGGTGACGTAGCCGGTGGTGTTGCCGCCGAACCAGGTGGCGCCATAGGTGTCGACCGTGATGGGCGGGCCATAGACGGCACTCAGGTCGTGATACAGGCGGTTGTAGCGGCTGCGGTCGGCATAGCTGGTGGAGATGACGAACTGCGCGTTGGCCAGCCGGCCGTAGGCATCGTAGCTCAGCATCACATCGGGCCACATCAGGTTGAGCATGCGCACGTCGCGCAGATAGACCACGTCGGCGCTGTAGCCGTCGATGTAGTAGCCGTTGCTATACAGGTAGTTGAGCGAGACGTCGAAGAGCGAGCCCCAGGTGAGCCCCAGGATGCGGTCGATGACCGGCGCACCGGCAAAGGGGCGGTAGTGTGCGGGTACCACAGGGCGGTAGTAGCGCAGCGGGGCGGGGCGGTAGGGTCGTGCCGGAGGGGGCAGCGGACGGCTGTGCCAGTGACCCGAGGCAAAGTTGCGGCTGTAGTGGTCGCGGTAGGGGTTGTCGTGCGGATTGGCTCGGGGAGGACGGCGGTCGTCGCGTCCGCGTCCGTCGCCGTAGCCGCCGCCACGGTTGTCGCGTCCACGGCCGGTGCCCACGTTGCCGTTACCATTGCCATTGCCGCCGGGGCGGCTGTTGTGGCTGTAGTTGTCGGGTTGTGTGGTGGTGCCGGTGCCCGGACGGCTGTGGCGCACGCTGCCGTTGGCCGTGCTGCCGCTGGCCGTGCCGCCGGGGCGGGTGCCGGGGTTCACATTGCCGTTGTCATTGCCATGTCCATTGCCGTTGCCATGTCCGTTGCCGTTGTCACCGTTGTTGCTGCCCGGGCGTGCGGTGACGGTGCCGGGGCGCCGGGGGGTGGTGCCCGTTCCGGGGCGTGCGGTGACGGTGCTCGGGCGGTCGGCCGTGGTGGGCCGGCGGCTGCTCACGCTGCTCTGGCGGTCGGTGGTGGTGCCGGCGCTGGGACGCGTCATGGAGGTGCTGCCGCTGTTCACGCCCGACGAGCGTGTCGCCCTGCTCTGGCTGCTGGTGCTGCTGGCCGGAGCCTGCGCCGCGCTGTGGCGCTGCGGGGCGGAGGTGCTCTGCTGGCGCTGCGGCGTGGCCTGGCGCGCGCTGCCCTGTGTGGCCGCGCTTTGGCGGCTTGCCGAGGCCGAACGGCTCTGGCTGGCCGGTTGACTGCTCTGGCTGGTGCCGGGGCGCTGACGGCCCGACGACATCGATTGTGCCGAGGCGATGGAAGCACCCACAATCATGCTTCCAGCGAGCACGAGGCTCATCATCAGGTTTCTTGTAGTCTTCATAACGCTTCGTTGTTTAATGAGTTTGCAATTTCGGGTTGATGGGTGGCTGCCGGCATGAGGCCGGTTGTGCAACCTTTGCTATTTTAGACGCTGTGGCCCGCCGGCCGTTTAATGCGATGCCTATCCAAAACGGTTGGGAATCGCCGTTGGCGGCCTTCTGTTCGACCAATAGCATGAATCAATCGACCGAACCGGCGGCCTCGCTCCCTGTGGCAATCACGCTCCGCTTGAAGTTGGCCTCGCTGGCGAGCCGGTCGAGGGCCTGCTTCGAGGCGGCCTGGTGCGACTCCTTCTTGCTGTAGCCGATGCCCTCGCCGGCATAGATGCCGCCGAGTATCACAGCGGTCTTGAAGATGGGGTTGTTGTCGCGGTCGGCGTAGGTGTCGACAAGCTCATACTCGATGGCGACGTGGTACTTTTGCGCCCACTCGATGAGCTTCGACTTGTGGTTGAGTTCGTTGCGCACCAGGTCGCGCGTGTTGAAGTTGGCCTTGATGATGCGCTCCTCGATGAAACGCTGGCACCGCTCGTAGCCCTGGTCGAGATAGCAGGCTCCCACAAGGGCTTCGAGGGCGTTGCCGCAGATGTAGCTGTTGTGCGACGACGAGTGCTGCGACGAGCGCACGTGGGCGTCGATGTGCAGGATGTTGCCGATGCGGTTCAGGCTCTCGCGCTTCACAATCTTTGCGCGCGCGCTGGTGAGAAAGCCCTCGTGCTTGGAGGGGAACACGCGGTACAGGTAGTGGGCCACCACGGCGTCGAGCACGGCGTCGCCCAGATATTCCAGCCGCTCGTTGTTGGCCCACCGGCCGTCGGGCAGCTGCACGGGGTTGCTGCGGTGCACGAGCGCCAGCTGATAGAGCGCGATGCGGCGGGGGTAGTAGCCGGTGATGCCGTGTATGAACACGTAAAGCTCCTTGTCCTTGACGAACAGGAGCTTTACGCTTGATATGAGATTGCTCGCAATCACTTGTGGTGGGTTCTATAAATTGCTTGAGCCGAATTGGGCTTGATTGCTGAGCAGGTTTTGGCTCAAGCTGCGCGAAGCAGTAGCGGGCTACGGTTCAAGCAGTTGAGACAAAAGATGCCAGCAAGCAACCCAAGACGGCCAAAACCATTCATTACTTTTTAGCAATTTATAGACCCACCTTGTATTTCTTCACGATGATGCTGGCATTGTGGCCGCCGAAGCCGAAGGTGTTCGACAGCGCGATGTTCACCTCCCGCTCCTGGGCCTTGTTGAAGGTGAAGTTCATCTTGTAGTCCAGTTGCTCATCGTCGTCGCCGTCGGCATGGTTGATGGTGGGAGGCACGATGTTGTGCTGGCAGGCAAGCACGCAGAACAAGGCTTCCATGGCACCGGTGGCGCCGAGCATGTGCCCGGTCATCGACTTGGTGGAGCTGATGTTCATCTGGTAGGCATGGTCGCCGAACACGTCCTTGATGGCCTTGGCCTCGCCCACGTCGCCCAGCGGGGTCGACGTGCCGTGCACGTTGACGTAGTCCACCTCGTCGGGGCGGATGCCGGCGTCGTCGATGGCGCGCTGCATCACCAGCTTGGCCCCGAGTCCCTCGGGGTGAGGCGCGGTGATGTGGTGGGCGTCGCCGCTCATGCCGCCGCCTATCACCTCGCCGTAGATTCTGGCTCCGCGTGCCAGGGCGTGCTCGAGTTCCTCGAAGATGAGGCACACGGCGCCCTCGCCAATCACGAAACCGTCGCGCGAAGCGCTGAAGGGGCGCGAGGCCGTCTTCGGGTCGTCGTTGCGCGTGGAGATGGCGCGCATGGCGTTGAAGCCGCCCACGCCGGCGGGGAAGATGGGGGCCTCCGAGCCACCGGTCACGATGGCTGTTGCCTTGCCCAGGCGCACGTAGTTGAAGGCGTCGATCATGGCGTTGGTCGACGTGGCGCACGCCGATACCACACCAAAGTTAGGCCCACGGAATCCGTAGCGCATCGAGATGTGACCGGCAGCGATGTCGGCAATCATCGTCGGGATGAAGAACGGGCTGTAGCGCGGCCCGTCGGCCTCGTTCTTGGCATAGTTGCCAGCCTCGTTCTCGAAGGTGTGCAAGCCACCGATGCCCGAGGCGAAGATCACGCCTACCTCGTTGCGGTCGATGCCCTCGTCGAGCAGGCGGGCGTCGACGATGGCCTGCTTGGCGGCAGCCAGCGCATATTGCGAGTACAGGTCGGTGCGGCGCACCTCCTTCATCTCGGCGCGGTCGTCGGGATTGTACATCGCCATCTTGTAGTCGAAGCCTTTCACCTCGCAGGCAAACTGCGTCTTGAACAGCGAAGCGTCGAAGTGGGTGATGGGGCCGGCTCCGCTCTCGCCCTTGAGTGCGGCTTGCCAGGTGGTGTCCACATCGTTGCCCAGAGGCGTGATGGCTCCCAGGCCGGTGACCACTACTCTCTTGAGTTCCATATCGATTGAGATATATGAATTGTTGGTAAAGTGTTTGATTTTAAAAAACGGCTCATCCTCCTCAAGCGTGGACGCACTCGTTGCCCGTGTGGCCCGGCTTGCGAAGGGTGAGCCTGGATAATTGATGTTTGATCAAGCCTTCTGTGCGTCCTCGATGAACTTGATGGCATCGCCCACGGTCTGGATCTTGTTGGCCTCGTCCTCGGGAATCTTCACATCGAATTCCTGCTCGAGTTGCATGATCAGCTCAACGGTGTCGAGCGAGTCTGCGCCAAGGTCCTGAGCGAAGGTTGCTTCGGGGGTCACCTCAGCCTCGGCAACGCCCAGCTTGTCAACGATAATCGATTGTACTTTCTCAGCAATTTCTGACATAGTCTTAAAAATTAATTTAGTTGTTAATTTGAATTTGCTACTTTAGGTTCTCGTCGAATTGAGGGTGCAAAGTAAAGGATTAAATTTGAGATATTAAAGGATTTTTTCGACAAATCGCCCCCTCGTTGCGCATTTTTATAGGTAGCTCGGCGTGTGAGGGGGCATTTTAATCCTTTTTAGATTATTTTGACGCGGCCCGAAAGTTAACGATTGTCACCAGTTGTTAAGCAGTGGCCTGATGCCTGGCGCCGCTTGCTGCGGCACGGCAGGCAGAGCCACGCCTCGGTGACTCGGGCAGCCTCACTCGTTGAGCATGATTTCGATCACGAGGTTGATGTCGGCGATGTCGATGAGCTTGTCGCCGCCGGTGACGTAGGCGCGGTCGCCATAGGCGGAGGCCGAATCCTTGTCGAGGATGATGTTCACCAGCGCGTTCACGTCACTCACGTCGACCTGTCCGTCGCCGTTCACATCGCCGGTCTTGTAGACCACGGGAGGCTCCTCATCGCTCTCGCCGCTGAAGGTGATGTTCACCGTCTCGTTGAGCAACTCGAACATGCCCATGATCGAAACAACCACGTTGGTCGACATCTGCGCGGTGAGATACTTGTAGTTGAAGCGGCCGTTGAAGGTGATGGGGTACTGCTGGCCGGTGATCAGCGCCGTGATGTCGCCAAAGCCGCCAAAGAGGTCGCCCAGGTCTTCCATGTCCACCAGGTCGTCGAGCGTGAGCTTGGTGTTGCCGCTCACGGTGGTGTAGCCGTCGGCGTCGGTGCTGCCAATCATGCTGTAGAACGTCACGTCGCCCACGGTGTGCACCTCGCCCATGAGCACCACAGTGAAGTTGTGCACCGTCACATCGTAGATGTCGGTGCCGGTCTGCGTCACAGTCACTGTCTGGTTGTTGTTCGTGTAGCCGCCGCTGGTGACGGAGTAGGTGCCCACATAGTCGGTGGCCGAGGCCATCAGGGCGAATACAGCGACTAACAATGCTAAGATAGTTCTTTTTGTCATAATCACTTGAAATTGATGGTTAATAATGAATCGGCAACAAAGTTAGGCATAATTCTTGAATTGACCATCAAATGTGAGCGAATAATTACAAAAATGTGACATTTTCATTGAGATTGGCTCTGCGCTACATAAAAAAGGGGGGCGGCCCCGT
>CAMVDK010000092.1 GCA_947166165.1 uncultured Porphyromonadaceae bacterium | reverse complement strand
CTGCTCAGCAATCAAGCCCAATTCGGCTCAAGCAATTTATAGAACCCACCTTATGTTTTTCCGCATTTTTTAGGGCGATGATGTGGGCTGGTTGCGGAAATCATATTACTTTTGTGGCTTGATTGATCGTGCTGATGAAATATCTGGGAGAACTGATTTCGATTGGCGTGGCGCTGTCGTGGACGGCCACGGCGCTGCTGAGTGAGTATGGCAGCAAACGCATGGGCAACCTCACGCTCAATGTGCTGCGTCTGGTCATCGCCCTTGCCATGTCGTGCGTGCTGTTCTGGGTGGCGACGGGCTCTCCGCTGCCGGCGCGTGCCAGCACCGAGGCCTACCTGTGGATGATGCTTTCGGGCGTGGTGGGCTACGTGATTGGCGACTACTGCCTGTTTCAGTGCTACATCATCATCGGCTCTAAGTTCGGTCAGCTGTTCATGACGCTTGCCCCCATCGCCGCCGCTGTGACCGCCTGGCTCACGCTTGGCGAGTCGCTCCGGCCGCAGGCGGTGGTGGCCATGCTGGTCACGCTCACGGGCATCGCCATCACCGTGCTTGGCCGTGGCGGCCACCATGGGCTGAAGCTCAATCTGCCGCTCAGCGGGGTGCTGTTTGCCATAGCGGCGGCGGTGTGCCAGGGCGTGGGGCTTGTGCTGAGCAAGATAGGCATGAACCACTACGAGGCCACGATGGCCGCGCCTGCCGAGCCGTGGGTGCTGCCGTTTTTCGCCAACTTTTTCCGCTGCGTGGCCGGTGTGGTGGGGTTCGGCGTGCTGCTGCTCGTGGGCGAAGGCACCGCGCCGCTTCGCCGTGCCGTGGCCGACGCCAAGGGGATGACCGTGGCCGTGGCCACCACGGTGTTCGGCCCCTTTGTGGGGGTGGGCTGCTCGCTGATGGCCGTGCAATATGCCGCCGCCGGGGTGGCGAGCACACTCATGGCGCTCACGCCCATCTTCATCATCCTGCCGGCGTGGTGGCTGTTCGGCCAGCCGGTCACGAGGCGCAGCGTGGCTGGCGCGGCTATCTCGGTGGCCGGGGTGGCGCTGTTCTTCCTGCTGTGAGCCTGCTGCCGCTGCACTGATGTCGAGAAACACAGCAAAAAGCGACTTTTCAACGGATTGTAACGCAAAAATGCAGCCAATCTCAAAAAAAATTGCGAACTTTGCACGTTATTTTCGAATTTTAAAAATCATAAATCTTTATGAGGATCATTTCTTCACCCCGAGTTATCCTCACTTGGCTACTGCTGCTGGGTGCCGTTGTGGCGGCTCAAGCGCAACGCATCCAGGTGGTTGACCCCGATGGCCACCCGGTGGCCTATGTGTGTGTGACCGACGAGCAGGGAAGGCTCGTGGGCAGCACCGATGTGGACGGATGGCTCGAAGATGCGAAGGGGACGCCGGTGATCAACCTGTCGCACGTCGCCTTCCAGGACATGACCGTGAGGCTTGCCGACGTGCAGGACGGCCGCATCACCATGACCGATGTGGAGTTCGACCTGCCCGACGTGGAGGTGAAGCCCAAAGAGCTCGCCTACACGCAGACCTACTACCGCTTGATTTATTTCGACGACGAAGGCCCCATCTACTTCCGCGGCGGCGTGATTGACAACACCTATGAGTTCGCCAAGCAGAAATCGTCGTCGAAAACGCGCAGTCTGGCCAAAGGCAGCAACGGGTTGATCCGGTTCCTGATCAGCACCTTTGCTGGCCGCTACATCGACAAATTGGGGCAAATCGAAGAAAACAGCACTTATAAAAAGGTGCGAATGCGTGCCGAACAAGGCCTGCTGACCCTGACAGGCGACTCGCTCGACCGTCAAATCATCAGCGACAGCATCTCCGTGCTGGGTTACATCGACACCGACATGAATGCCCGTCTGCGCACCACCTCGTTCAACATTTGGGACTACAACAATCACCGCCGCAAGGCCGAAGCCGAGGCCAAAGGCAAGACCTATAAGGAAAAAGATCGCGGCAATGAGACCGAGGACTCCTTCTACGAGGTCTACCGCATCGATGAGCAGGGGCGCTCGCGCATCGACGACTTCGTGATGCGGCAGATGCAGGTGCTGGGGCGCCACAGGAGCGACGGATCGCAATACATGATTCTCTTGCAGGCCTATGCCACCGACCGCGACTATGTCGACAAGAAGGAGTACAAGCAATTGCGCAAGGACAACAAGGTCGACATGGAAATCAAGGAACTCAAGCGCTTCGAGCAGGCGCACGGCATTCCGCCTCTGGCTCCCAACATTCAGGAACAAATCGACAAGTTGTTTGAGAAAGAACTCAGCAAGTGAGACGCTGGCTGTTTTTTACTTGGATTGTATTAATATTTGAAATATGAAAAGCTTAAGATTGAGTGTTTTGACGGCCACCCTGCTGCTGTGCTGTGGCTTTTTGCCGTTGAACGGCCAAACCGCTGTTCAGCCTTACTTCACTGTCGACCAACTGCCTGACCTGATCAAGTGCCTGCCGGCGCCCCCGGCATTCGACAGCCCCGAGTTTGCCAACGACATGATGCGCTACACCTGGGGCAAGCAGCAGCGGCTCGACGAGGAGCGTGCCGAAATTGCCAAGCGCGACGCCGTGTGGAGCTACGAGGCCCTGCTGGCCGAGTTTGCCGTGCCCTTCGGCTTGGACATCACTCGCGAAGGCACCCCCGAAATCTGGAAACTGATGGAGACCAGCCTCACCACCACCGACGCCATGCGCGTGGCTCCCAAGGCCTACTATCACCGCCAGCGTCCCTTTGAGCGCTACAACGACCCGATGCTCACCGGCGAGGAAGACGAGCTGCGTGGCGAGGGCTCCTATCCGTCGGGCCACACCATGCGCGGCTGGACAGCGGCCCTGCTGCTGGCCGAGGTCAACCCCGCAGCCGCCGACACCATCTTTGCCCGTGGCTGGATGTACGGCGAGAGCCGTGTGATAGCCGGTGCCCACTGGCAGAGCGATGTGGATGCGAGCCGCGTGGCGGCAAGCATCGCCTATGGCGCCCTGCACGCAAGCCCTGAGTTCCGCCTCCAGATGGAGCTCGCCCAGGACGAGTTCAAGCGGCTCACCAGCGGAACGGAACCCTCGGCCGTCAAGGCCCAGAAGGCCGACAGCCCGGCTCCGGCTGGCAACGCGACCTACGACCTGCAAGGCCGGCGGCTCAACGAGGCACCCCAAAGCGGAGTATACATCAACGCCAATGAGCGCCGTGTGGTGACCCGGTGAGCGTAGTATAAAGAATAAGTGTCATTGAATCAATTTGTTATCAATCGTTATAATAATGAAAATGCTGAAAGTTACGCGTGCGCTTCTTGCGATTGTGGTGTCGCTGATGCCTGTGGCCATGGCCATGGCGCAGGAGCCTGCCGATTCGCTCGTTGTCGACCAGGCCATCGAGGTGGTCGATGTCGCAGAACCTGTCGCCGAACCCGAGTCGCCGTCACCCGTCGATTCGGCCCGGCCCGCCGAGCTGGCGGCACCGGTCAAGGCGTTGACCCTCAATTCGGTGCCCGACGAAGGTACGCCCGGAGGCTACACGCCGCACCGCGGTGCCGACTTCCGGATGTTCAAGAGCGTCACCAATCCGAACACCAAGCCCTACACCTTCTGGCAGGACCAGACCTGGGTTGGGCTGCCGCTCTTCGCTGCGGGGTGGATAGCCAAAAGCGAGAAAGAGGCATTCCGTCAGAATTATAACAACCCGAACACCAAGATTCGCCTGATCAAGTACAATTTCCATAGCGAAATCGACAACTACACGCAATATGTGCCCCTGGCGTTGACCATCGGTCTGCACATGGGCGGCGTGGAAGGGCGCAGCGACTGGCCCCGCTTCTGGGCCTCGTCGGCCATGTCGGCCGCCATCATGGCCGGACTGGTGAACGGCATCAAGTACACCGCCAAGGAGATGCGCCCCGACGGCTCGACGCGCAACTCGTGGCCCAGCGGGCATACGGCCACAGCATTTCTGGCAGCCACCATTCTGCACAAAGAGTACGGCCTGACGCGCTCGCCGTGGTACTCGGCCGGTGCCTACACCCTGGCCACAGCCACCGGCGTGATGCGTGTGCTCAACAACCGCCACTGGATCAGCGATGTGCTCTCGGGTGCCGGTATCGGCATCCTGTCGGTGGAACTCGGCTACGGCATCTGCGACCTGCTCTTCAAGGGCCGGGGACTGCTGCGCAACGACATAGCGATGCATCCCGACCTGAGCAAGAATCCGTCGTTCTTCGCGGTGTCGATGGGCATCGGGATTGGCAATCGTCACCTGAACCTGCCCGCCTTCGACTACCACCTGCCCGAACCGTCGGGCGACCCCGACGACGATGGTACCACCATCGAGATCGACGATACCAACCCGCTCAATCTCCAGTTCCGCGCCGCCACCGCCGTGGGTGCCGAGGCGGCCTACTTCTTCAATCCCTACATCGGTGTCGGCGCTCGCTTGCGCGTCAAGAGCATGCCCATCAATGGGTGGAGTTCGTTCGCGCTCAGCGAGAACGCCTATCTCCAGGAGTACATGAAGGATCCTGAGATGCAGAACTCCGTCAGCCACATCGCCCTCACCATCGAGAGCGACCACATCACCGAGTTCGCCTTCGACGCCGGAGCCTACTTCAACCTGCCGCTGTCGTCGCGGTGGGCGCTGGGCTCGAAACTGCTCTTTGGCCGCAGCGTGATGGACGACATCGATGTCAATGCCAGTTTCGAAGGCAAAGAGATGAAAATCAATGGAGAATACGACGGCAGCGAAGGTTCGCAGTGGCTCATCCCCACTGACAACGACGTGTCGTGCAAGTGGGATTACGTGAACGTGAGTGCGTCCAACTCGATGAAGTTGGGTTCGGGCCTCTCGCTCACCTATGCCCACAAGAACTCGTTCTCGCTGCGCGTGTTCTGCGACTACGACTATGCCCGCAAGACGTTCAAGGCCACCTACAATCCTTATCAGTTCATCGCGCACTTGGTGCCCGAGTTCGTCGAGGGCCTGCGCCAGGAGGGCTGGGAGATGCAGCCGGCCACGTCGAGCCTGCGCAAGTCGCTGCACCAGTGGGTGTTCGGCGGTGCGCTGTGCGTCTCGTTTTAATTAGTGAGTATAAAATTTTGAAATATGAGAAAAAGATTCCTTTTAGCAGTGCTGTTCACGGCCTGCTTCGCGTTTGGCTGGGCTCAAAACAGTTATATACCTTATAAGGTGTACGATGGCGAGCACAAGAACGAGATATCAGGCTACGTGATGGGCGGCACCAACGTCGTGACCGACGGTTTTGGCGGTCTTGCGGCGTCTTACACCCGTCACTTCACGCCGCGATGGCATGTGAAAGGCGCCGCGCAGATGCAATTTGGCAAACAGTTGTTTTCGGTCGACGTGCAGGGAGGATACCGCCTGCCCGTGAAGTATGGCCATATCTACTTCGATGCCAAGGCCATGATGAATTTCTACCACAAGTGGGGGTTCACCGAGTCGCTGTTCAACTTGTCGGCCACATGGGAGTCGGCCTACGTCGACATCCGCATCGGCGAGTCGCTCATCCACTTCCGCAGCACGTCGTGGGGTGTCAAGTACGGCTACACCGAGCCGCTGACGTTCACCTTCGGCATCGGCGCCAACATCCGCCACCGCAGCAACCCCTGGAACGTCGGGCTGTTCTTCCGCAACTTCGACGACTTCTATTATGAGAACTGGAACATCAACTGGGGCATCCGTTGGTATGCCAAGTTGAAAGCCCCCTGGAACATCTTCGGAGAGTTCAACATCCGTCCTGCCGGCTCCATCAGCCAGCTGGCCAGTAGATATGAGGGTTCGGTGAAAGTTGGTTTAAAATATAAATGGTAAGAACGACAATGAAAACTAAATATATCCTTATTGCCGCGTTGGCCGCAGTGGCGTTGACGCAGACTTCGTGCGAGAAGGTCAGCCCGGCCGGCGTGCTCATGGCCGGCACCGCCGTGGAAGACCGCGTGAAGATGTCGAGCCTCTACTATAACCAATATCTGCACGATGTGGTGATCATGTACGACCTCGCTCAGACCGAGGGCGAATACAGCTTCCTGGTGGGTGCCGACAGCCACATCACCACCGACCCCGGCCGCATGGACGAGATGCTCAAAATAGGCCTCGACGGCAACGACCTGCTCTATGCCCACCTGGGCGACATCGCCGACACCAAGCCCGAATACTATATCGTGCTCGACTCGCTGCTGGGCAAGGGCAAAGAGCGCTATGTGGTAAAGTACTACGAGCCCAACGAGCACGGCCGCTGGTGCCGCAAGAGCAATCCGAGCGACGTCTATGGCGAGAGCTACGACGAAATCAAGTTCCCGTTCTATCCGGTGGTGGGCAACCACGACCTGACGCACAACGGCTGGGCCATGTGGTGCAACTTGTTCCACAGCTCGTTCTATGAATTCGATGTGATTGTGGGCTACGACGACGACGGCATGGGAATCTACGACCACTTCATCTTCCTCGACACGGCCAGCGGCACGCTGGGCAAGACGCAGGTCGACCTCATCGAGCAAGGCTTGCTCGATGGTGACCACACCTACCGCAACACGTTCGTGTTCAGCCACACCAACATCTTCCGGCCCTCGTCGATGCAGTTTGCATCGACCTTTGCCCGCGAGGAGACGTTCTTCCTGCTCGAGCAGTTCGAGAAGTGGAACGCCGACATCGTGTTCTGCGGTCATGTGCACAAGTGGGACGAGCGGGAGTACAATCTGGTCACCTACCTCACGCTCGACTCGATGAGCGAGCGCAACAGCCCCGAACCGGGCGACTATCTGGTGCGTGTCCACGTGCACAAAGACGGCACCCTCACTTGGGAGCGCGTGCGCATGAATTACGTGGCAAAGAAGTGAACCGGCAGGCAGTGCGTATCCAAAAATCCTTCATCGAAATGCTCTACGACCTCTATCGCCAGCACCCGGTGGTGACCACCGACAGCCGGCAATGCCCCGCGGGCAGCATCTTCATCGCCCTGAAGGGCGACAATTTCGACGGCAACCGATTCGCCGCGCAGGCCCTCGACAAAGGCTGCGCGGTGGCCGTGGTGAGCGACCGGAATGTGGTCGACGACTATGTGGCCGGCGGCGGCCAGCCCGGCCGCATGGTGCTCGTGCCCGACACGCTGCAGGCCTTCAAAGACCTGGCGCGTGAGCACCGCCGGCAGTTCGACATCCCGGTGATTGGCATCACCGGCACCAACGGCAAGACCACCACCAAGGAACTCATCCACGCCGTGCTCGCCGAGCGCTACCGCGTGATGGCCACCGAGGGCAACTTCAACAACGACGTGGGTGTGCCCAAGACGCTGCTCCGGCTCAGCGCCGAGCACGACATCGCCGTGGTGGAGATGGGAGCCAGCCATCCGGGCGACATCGCCACCCTGGCCCAGACCGCCGAACCCACGTGCGGCCTGATCACCAACGTGGGCAAGGCCCATCTGCTGGGCTTCGGCTCCTTCGAGGGGGTGGTACGCACCAAGGGTGAGCTGTACGACTATCTGGCCTCGCGCACCGATGGGGCGCACATCTTCGTCAACGCCGACAATCCCCACTTGATGCCTATCGTGCCCACTGGCGTGTCCACCACATGCTACACCCACAACGCCGGTGCCACGCAGCACCGAGTGTGCGGCGAGGTGGTGGCCTGCGACCCGCTGCTGCGCCTGCGCTGGCGCATGAACGACGAGGGCGGGGCAGGCGAGTGGCATGCCGTGGACACACACCTCATAGGCAGCTACAACCTCGACAATGTGCTGGCCGCCGTGACCGTGGGGCTGCACTTCGGCGTGACGCCCGAGCAGATTTGCCATGCCGTGGAGAACTACACGCCGAGCAACAACCGCTCGCAACTCACCACCACCGAGCACAACCACCTGATTGTGGATGCCTACAACGCCAATCCCACATCGATGGAGGCCGCGTTGCAGAACTTTGAGCTCATGGCCGTGCAACCCAAGATGGCCATCCTGGGTGCGATGCGCGAGCTGGGCGACAGCGGTCCTGCCGAGCACCAGCGAATGGTGGAGCGTTTACAGAGCAGTCATTTCGACCAAGTGTGGCTCGTGGGCGGGGAGTTTGACAGCATCGACTGCCCCTTCCGCAAATTCGCAGACGTGGAGCAGGTGAAAGCGGCCATTGCCGACTGCCGTCCCGAAGGCTACTATATCCTCATCAAGGGTTCCAACAGCACCCGCCTCTACCAGTTGCCCGAGCTGCTGTGACCTCGTGCCGGCCGGCTCACTGCTGTGCTTGCAGAATCTCGCGCAGCGGCGTGGCGGCGGCTTCGGGATGGGTGGCGGCAGCGGCAAGGCGGTCCAGGGCGGGAGCTAGACGCTCGTCGGCCTTGGTGATGAACCGCTCGTGCCCCACGTGGCCCATCGCCTCGAGGGCCTCGCCGGCGCTCAGGCGGCTCAAGTCGCGCGCGGGTTGCCACACGCGCGCTTTGTCGACCGTGGCCGGCACCAGCAGCCCGGCACGCTGCAAGCCGCGCAGCAGCCGCGAAGCCAGCAGGCCGGGGATGTCGTAGTCGCGCTCCAGCTCGGCCTGCGTGAGGGCCGGCTCGCCGCGCTCGAAGCGCTGCTGCGCCACGGCGAGCACCGCCACGGCGAGGTGGGCGAAATAGGCGGGAGCCACGTCGGCCGCCGCCTCACGGTGGGCAAAGTTGTGGATGTTCTGCCACGAGTAGGTGAGCACCACGCCGGCCAGCGCAATCAGCCACGACAGTTGCAGCCACACCAGCAGCAGCGGCAGGAAGGCGAAGCTGCCGTAGATGGCGTTATATTTCGACACATAGAGCTGCCCGGTGACAAACAGCCACTGCACGCCCTGGAAGAGCGTGCCGCACAGCACGCCGGCGCACACCGCCCCGCCCAGCTCGACGCGCGTGTTGGGCACCAGCCAGTAGGCCGCGGCAAATATCACCCATGTGATGACCATAGGCATGGCTCCGAGCACACTGTGGGCCACCGGCGACAGCATTCCGCCGCCAAACATGCGCTGCACAGCGTCGCTCATGAAGATGGAGATGCCGGCCGAGCACACCATCAGCACCGGTATGAGCAACAGCAAGGCGGTGTAGTCGCTGAACTTGCGCTTCAGCGAGCGCTCGTCGGCCACGCCCCACACATGGTTGAAGGCCGTCTCCACATTGCCCATGAGCGAGTAGAGCGTGTAGAGCAGCACCACCAGGCCGATGCCCACGAAGGCCCCCTGCGAGGCCTGCGACAGATAGGCGTCGACGTAGGTGAGCGCGCTCTCGAGCGCCTCGCGCTGCGCGGGCAGATAGTTGATGAGCTGGCTTTGAAGCAGGTTCTGGAATCCGAATCCGCGCCCGATGGCAAAGAGCATGGCCAATGCCGGCACCAGCGCAAGCACGGTGCTGTAGGTCAGCGCGCCGGCGCGCGTCTGCAGGTCGCGGTCGAGAAACGAGCGCACGCTCAGGTTCACCACCTTCACGCCCTTCACCCACCAGGCGTCGCGCGTGTCGTCCCACACGCCGCTGACGCAGTAGTCCACAGCGCTTTTTATCTGCTGCCACAGCCCGCCGGCAGTACTGTCGTGATTGGTAGTAACCATAAGCAGATTCCAGTTATCGCATTATCATTTCCAAAATGCATTCAATTGTGAATTGTGAATTGTGCATTCAATTGTGCATTGTGAATTGTGCATTGTGCATTCAATTATGCATTGTGAATTGTGAATTGTGCATTAATTAACGGCCTTTCTCGTGAACCATCGCTATCTCGTCGAGCCATCCGCCGTCGTGGTAGTGGCACAGGTCCACGTAGGCGTCGATGCCGGGTATGATGCCGTTTTCGGTGAACTGCCACACGGTGTAGCGCCCCTGCCAGTTCACCACCGGCTCGGCCGACGAGTAGCGGCCTATGTAGAGCGGATACTTGTTGAAGTGCGGCGCCAGGTTCTTGTTGTAGAAGCCTATGGTGGAATAAATCATCGGCTTCCGACCGTAGTGCTTCTCGACCATGTCGGCAAATTTGCTCACGCTGTCGATGAGCTGCATGCGCGACCACGAGCCGCGCTCCTCCACGTCGAGCATCGGAATCAGGTCCTGCGTGTGGCGCGTGGCCTGCATGAAGAAGTTGTGCGCCTGGTCGGCGATGGCCGAGGTCGAGGTCACATAGTGGTAGCTGCCCACCAGGATGCCGTGGCGTCGCGCGCCCTCCACGTTGCGGCGGTAGTGGCTCGACTGGTAGGTGGCGCCCTCGGTGGCTTTGATGTACACGAAGCGGATGTTGGCGTCGCTGGCCACCTTGGCCCAGTCGATGTCGCCCTGGTGGCTCGAGATGTCGATGCCGTCGTAGGGGGCCGTGGAGTCGCGGGGCGCGATGTGGGCGTGCTTGGAGCCTTCGCCCCTCGCCGAATTGGAGGTGCACGAAGGCAGCATCGAGGTCAGCAGAGCCAGGACCAACAGGAAGCCGTATGAGGTTCTGATTTTCATTTTTTCTTTGATTTTGCTTTTTTGTTGGTTTTGCCGGGCTTCGCGACGGCCGAGGGCTTTGATGAGGACTTTTTCTCTGGTTTGGCAGCGCGCTTCTGATTGGCTCCGATGTCCTTTTTAGTGGTTGATGCCTTTTTGGAGGAGGTCCTATTGGGTTCTTTCGAAGCTTTTGATTTTGAGTGATTTTGCTTTTTCTTGGAGGCCTTTGAGGTCCTATTATTTTCGGACTCGGCCGATTTTTTATTTTTTTGATGTCCTATTTTTTGCTGCTTCTTGGTGGCGGTTTTTGAGGACTTCTTGTGGTGTGGTTTGGCTTTTCCGCCGCCGGGCATTCGGATGTTGGCCAACCCGAATCCCTTGTTGAAACGCGATAAATCCACCACGTGGTTGATGCCCTCCACCCGCCCTTGCCGGGTGAACTGCCAGAGTGTCCAGCGGGCGCCGTTCTGCGGCGCCGGCTCGGTGGCACCGTAGCGGGCTATGAACAGCGGGAAGCTCGCAAAGGCGCGGCCCAGATAGTCGGTGAAGAACGTGTTGCTCGTGTAAATCATGGGCTTCACGCCATAATGGCGCTGCACCAGCTCG
>CAMVDK010000091.1 GCA_947166165.1 uncultured Porphyromonadaceae bacterium | reverse complement strand
CGCTTTTGACATCGGTCAGCACAGCGACCCCCGGACTGTAGCCGGGCATGCCCTTAATAGTTAACTATAGTGGTGCGGATTTAAGGATTAACTAGATTAACTAGATTAACTAGAAATTCTAGATTGGCTAAATTTTCTAGAAGCCTTGAGAGCGTAAAGGGCATTGAGGTGAAGTTGCCGAAAAAAGGCGGTGCGCCCGCATTGTGAGTGTGGGCGCACCGCTATGGCGCGTAGGGCCGCTGCTGTGGCAGCCGCTGGCTGGCTGGATTATTGGGCCAGGATGATGTTGATGAGCGCGTTGACGTCGGCCACGTCGGGCGTGCCGCTGCCATCGAGGTCGGGATTGCCACTGAGTTGGTTGGCGTCGATGGTCTCGAGGATGAGGTTGATGAGCAGGTTCACGTCCTCGACGTCGACGCTACCGTCGCCGTTCAGGTCGCCCGGCACGCCGGGCTCTTCGCCGGTGTCGATGCCCTCTATGAGGCTGAAGTTCTGCCAACCCTCGGCGGCGCGGTAGGCCTCGACCGAGTTCATGGGCACATAGAGGGTGGCACCCTCATAGGCCTCGGCAGCGAATTCGGTGCCTCCCGTGGGCGGCACTTTGGCCAGGCAGGTGACCTTGGTGAGGGTCTTCACGCTGCTGAAACTGCTGGCACGCAGTTCGGTCATGGTGCTGGGCAGGGTGAGTTCGGTGAGGGGCACCTCGCGGGCGGCCTGGTTGCAGACGGTGGTCACGCCTTCGGGCACGTTGAGCACCGTGGTGGGCAGGGCATAGGGCACGCCCACCAGGGCGGTGAGGCCGTCGGCGGCCGTCGGCGGCACGTAGCCCTCATCCTCGGGCAGAATGGTGGCGCCGCCGGTGGCGTAGAGCACGCCGTCGATGCTGGTGAAGTAAGGATTATCTTCAGCCACATTGTAGGCCGCGCAGTTGGTGGCTCCGGTAGCGGGGTTACCGTTGATGCACTCCACGCTGGCCGGGATGTTCATGGCGGTGAAGCCGGTGGCGCGGAAGTAGGCGTTCATCTCCAACACCTTCAGGCCATCGGGCAGGTAGGGGTTGGTGATTTGGTTGTCGCGGGTGAAGGCGGCGCCACAGATGCGCTCAAGCTGATCGGCGTTGCCGGTGATGGTCTTCAGGTTGGTGCACTGGCTGAAGCACTGGCGTCCCACCCACTTCACATTCTTCAAGTCGATGCTCGTGAACGGGTTGTCCTGCAGGGCGCAGGTGTCGAGTTTGACCATGGTGCTGGGCAGATTCACCGTGGTGAGTGCGCAACTGCCGAAGCACATCATGCCCAGTTCCTCCATGCCTTCGGGCAGGGTGAGGCTCTTGAGGTTCTCACAGTAGAAGAACACGTGGCGGCCCAGTTTCTTCATGCCCTGGGGCAGGGTGACGCTCGACACTTTGGAGTGGGCGAAGGCCGAACTGCCGATTTCGCAGTTGGGGTTGGGCACGTTGATGCTGGTGAGGCGGCTGTCGTAGAAAGCGCCGTCGCCAATGCGGGTGATGCCGCTGTGCAGCGTCACGCGGGTGAGCGTGGGGTTGCCCATGAAGGCGCAGTCGCCGATTTCGGTGATCTGCTCAGGAACGGTGTAGGTGGTCACATAGGTGGTGGAGCCGTCTTCGTTGAACGTCTTGGGCTTGGCCCCCGGGCAGGCGAGCAGGATGGTCTTGTCCTTGTTGGTGAGCACGCTCATCGAGCGGGCTTCCTGCTCCGTCGAGAGGTTGGCATACCAGGGATTGTCGGCCTTGACGCTGATGCCCGCCAGGCGGTTGGCATCGAAAGCATAGTCGGCGATGAATTGCATGGTGATGGGCAGCTTGAGCGACCCCATCTCGCAGTTGAGGAAGGCCTCGTTGTCGATGTAAATCATGCCTTCGGGCAGCTCGATGATGCCCTGGCCGTTGAGGATGCAGTTCACAAAGGCCCCGGTGCCGATGCCCTTCACATAGTAGGTCTCGCCGTTGTAGGTGACCTCGGCCGGAATCTCGTTGCGGCTGATGGCTGCGCCTGTGCCGTTCTTGCCCATGCCGTAGCCCGTGTCTTGGTAGTCGCTCTCGTCGGGCGTGCCGAATGCCTCACGCTTGGGGGCAATTTGCACCCACTTCTGGGAAGCGTCGATGATTTCGTACTTGAACTTGCCCACGGTGAACGAGGGGAGTTCGTCTTGAGCCCACGCTAGCGAAGTGGCCAGTGCGAGCAACAGCAACACAGATAGTTTTTTAATCATTTGGTTATTACGATTTGCGGCACCGCCATTCTCCATCGGTGCCAAGTGACGGGCAGTGGGAGGGCGAGAATGCTCGAAAGGACTGCCTCGGTTTTAAAATTGCGACAAAATTATAAACTATTATTTAATTATGCAATAATTTTGACGAAAAATGTTCACATCCAAAATCATATTTCAAAATTCCGTAATTAGAAATTGCGCATTGCGTATTGTGAATTGTGCATCGGAATTAGGGAGTGCACGCTGCCAAAATCCCCAGCTTTAGGGATTGCCCACCCGCTAAAACCGGCATAATTTTGCACTCTCAAAACCACTTATAGCTATAGAGATGAGAATAGCGAAATATGCCGCCTTGTGTGCGCTGTGTGCGTCGAGCGCGCTGGCGCAGACGGGCTTGTGGCGCACAGCCATCACGCTGACCGACGGCACTCAGGAGATATATCCCGACACGCTGGTCACGCGCTTCGACCGTGTGTCGCACTCCACACCGCAAGGTGCTGTGGAGCATTGCATTGCAGTAGTGGCGCGCGACGGACGCACGCTGCGCACCATTGCCACCGACAGCATCGTGGAGATGAACTACCGCGAAATGAGCCGCTACGAGCAGTGGGCCGGCGACTGGTGGCTGGTGGCCAGCCCCAACGGCGAGGCCAACGAGGTGGGCATCATGATCTCGACCGTGGAGTCGATGCCTGTCCACGCTGTGCTGCCCGCCCCCGGCTCGCCCGGCTATGGCCAGGAGGTGCTCTGCCACATTGACTCGGTGGCTCACCGCAAGGGGCTGAAGTATGATGCCAACTTCAAGCTGCGCTACAGCGAGGCGGCCGACGGGCAGAGCGGCACCATTGCCATGGTGCTCGACGACCAGCAGCCGCTCACCACGGCGCAGTATGCCGGAGGCCCCGACACCTATGCCTGGGCGGCCCCGGGACGCACCTATTACTACGGCATCAGCCCGCTGCATGCCGACACCGACACCACCGGGCGGCACATGTACTTCGTGAGCCAGAACATCGAAACGCAGGCCCTCGAGGGCATGGAGCTCAGCGCCGGCTGGACCGCAGCCGACCTCGCCGACCCGGCCCACGAGTACACACTGCCCAGAATGCAGCAAATCTACTGGATTGTGGCCCTCGACATCCCCTACAGCCATGCCGAGCAAGACGAACTGGGCATCATCGACATCTTTGCCAGCCCGCGCCTGTGCCGCCGGCCGTGGGTGAAACCCGACAACAGCGAGCCATGAGCCTGAATCGGTTGTGGGCGGTGGCGGCGTGCCTGATGGCCGCTATGGCGGCGCTGGCGCAGGGACAGGTGGTGAGCGGACTCGTTGCCACTCCCAGCGGCCAGCCGGTGGCCTATGCCACTGTTGACATCGGCCCGGGCGAGCAATGGGGCATGACCGACGAGCAAGGCGCCTTCGCGCTGCGCTTGGCGCGAACCGGCAAGGCCGCCGTGCGCGTGAGCTGCGTGGGCTATGCCACCATCGACACCACCGTCACCATCGGCCCCTCTACCCCACCGCTGCGGCTCACCATGGCCGAAAGCACCCTGCAGCTCGACCAGGTGGTGGTCACCGCACAGCGGCGCACCGAGGGGGCCACCACAAGCTATGTGATCGACCGCCAGGCGCTCGACAACCAGCAAATCATCAACGTGAGCGACATCGCCACGCTGCTGCCCGGCGGCAAGACGGTCAACAGCTCGCTCATGACCGACCAGCGCCTTGCCCTGCGCGCCGAGACGGGCGAGCGGGGAAACGCCGCCTTCGGCACCGCCATCGAGGTGGACGGGCAGCGGCTGCAGAACAACGCCGAGATGGGCGAGACCACCGGCGCCAGCACGCGCGGCATAGCCACCACCAATGTGGCCTCGGTGGAGGTGGTGCCCGGCATCCCCTCGGTGGAGTATGGCGACCTGACCAGCGGCATCGTCAAGGTGAGCACCAAGCGGGGGCGCACGCCGTGGGAAATCGCCCTGGCTACCAATCCCCACACCAAGCAAGTGGCCGTGAGCAAGGGCTTCGACCTGCGCCACGGCGTGCTCAACGCCTCGCTCGAGCACACGCGCAGCTACAGCAGCCTGGCTTCGCCCCACACGGCCTACCAGCGCAACACGCTGTCGCTCAACTACCGCACCACAACCATGCTCGCAGGCCATCGGCTGGTGCTCGACGCCAACGTGAGCGGCAACGCCGGCGGCTACAACAGCAAGGCCGACCCCGACCAGTTTGTGGACACCTACACCCGCGTGCGCGACCGCGTGCTGCGCGGCGCCCTGCAGGCCGACTGGACCCCTGGCAGCCCCTGGCTAGCCAGCCTGAGCCTGCACGCCGACTTCTCGGTGGCCGACAAGCGGCGCACCAATCTGGCCAACGCCAACAGCAGCAGCACGCAGGCTTGCATCCACGCCATGGAGCCAGGCTACTACATCGCCACCGACTACGACCTCGACCCCACGGCCCCCATCATCCTGAGTCCCACGGGCTACTGGTATGTGAAAAGCTACCGCGACAACAAGCCCCGCAGCCTGCTGGTCAAGCTCAAGGCGCGAAGCAACCAGCAGCACGGGGCTGTGGGCAACCGCGTGATGCTGGGCGGCGAGTGGACGGCCACCGGCAATGGCGGCCGAGGCACGTGGTACGACGACCTGCGCTATGCGCCCACGTGGCGCGAATACCGCTACGACCGGCTGCCGTGGATGCACAACGTGGCCCTCTACGGCGAGGACCGCTTCACCCTCGACACCAATGCCGACGGCGGACAGCTGCAAGTCACTGCCGGCCTGCGCGCCGACGTGACCCACGTGGGGCAGTCGGCCTATGGCACAGTGGCCTCGCTCGCTCCGCGCTTCAACGCCAAGTGGACCCTTTGGCGCGGACGCGACCGCTGGTGGGTGGACGCCCTCGACTTCCATGCCGGATGGGGCAAGAGCGTGAAGCTGCCGTCGTTCGACGTGCTCTATCCCGCGCCGGCCTATGCCGACCGCATCGCCTTCACTCCCGGCTCCACGGCCGACGGCAAGGCCTTCTACGCCTACAGCGTCACCCCCTTCACGCCGAACTACAATCCGAACCTGCGGTGGCAGTATTCCCACCAGTTCGAACTGGGAGTCGAGGCTCATACGCGCATTGCCACGGTGCAGCTGTCGGCCTTCTTCTCACAGGTGCACCGCCCCTACCTCACCGCGAGCGAATACACGCCGTTCAGCTACGTCTACACCTCGCAGGCGGCGCTTGAGGGCGATTTCGCCATCGCCTCGGCCAACCGCCAGTATGCCATCGACCGCCAGACGGGCATCGTGACCGTGACCGACCGCACCGGCGCCGTGGCCCCCATCGCCCTGGCCGGGCAGACGCGCAACACGTTCAACGCCGTGGGCGCACACCTCAACGGCTCCATCATCCGCCGCTCGGGCATCGACTGGACCATCGACTTCAAACCGATAGCCGCACTGCGCACCAGTGTGCGTGTCGACGGCAACTACTACCGCTACCGGGGCGTGGAGCACACGCTCGTGGCTTGGCAGCCCTCGGGCCAGCGCTACATGAGTGACGGCGTGACACCCTACCAATATGTGGGCCACTACGCCGGCTCGGCGCTGAGCGGAGCCATCTCGGTGGCCAACGGCAGCGTGACCTCCAAGCTGAACAACAACGTGACGCTGGTCACCCACATCCCGTCGCTGCGCCTGGTGGTGAGCCTGCGCATCGAGGCCACGCTGCTCGACACTCGCCGCTCGCTGAGCGAGGGTGCTGGCGGTGCCTCGCGCGGCTACGTGCTCGCGCAGCCCACCGACTACTTCGGCACGCCCTACACCGGCAACGAGCGCGACTGCTTCGTGGCTCTGTGGCCGGAATACTACACCACCTGGGAGCAGCCCGACGTGCCCGTGCCCTTTGCCGAGCGTTTCGTCTGGGCCCGCGACCACGACCCGCAGCTGTTCAACGACCTGGCGGCACTCGTGGTCAAGACCAGCCACAGCTACGACCTGAATCCCGACCGCGTGTCGGCCTATGTGTCGGGCAATCTGAACATCACCAAGGAGATTGGCGACCACGTGGCGGTGTCGCTGCTGGCCAACAACTTCTGGAACTCGATGGCGCGCGTCAAGAGCCGCCAGACGGGACTGCGAACCACCATCTACAACTCGGGCTACATACCGCCGTTCTACTACGGACTGTCGGTGAGAGTGAAACTTTGACAATCATTAAAATACAATAGGAATATGACGAGAATGTTATGGCTTTCGGCACTCGTGCTGCTGGCTGTGCTGGCCACGGGTTGCGACGACGAACCCACAGGCTACGAAACGGCAGTGGTGAACGTGAGCTTGAGCGGCCCGGTGGATGGCATGCAGGGCGTAGAGGTCACCCTCACCGACAGCCGGGGCACCGCCTACAAGCAGGCCACCGGCACCGATGGCGTGGCGCCATTTGTGGTGCCCGTGGGCGTGTATAGGGCCACCGTGTCGCACGTGGGCGAGCCTCACGAGGGCTGGCGCGACATCTACAACGGCCAGGTGGCCGGCGTGGTGGTGCAGCGCGGCGAGCGAGTGGACGTGAGCGTGCCAATCACCGTGGCGCGTACCAGCGCCATCGTGATCAGCGAACTCTATGTGGGCGGATGCCAGAAGGACGACGGCTCGGGATGGTTCAACCGCGACAAATACATCATCCTGGCCAACAACACGCCCCAGCAAGTCGTGCTGCCCGGCCTGTGCCTAGCCATCGCCACGCCCTACAACAGCTATGGCATCAACAAAAACTACACGGCCGACGGCTCGCTGAGCTACGAGCACGAGGGCTTCATGCCTGCCGCGTCGAGCTTCTGGTACTTCCAGGGCAGCCAAGTCACCTTCGCCCCCTGGGAGCAGAAGGTGATTGCCCTCAACGGCGCCATCGACCACACGCTCACCTACAGCCGCAGCGTGAACCTGGCCAATGCCGACTACTACTGCACCTACGACATCGAGCACTTCACCAGCACCACCTACTACCCCTCGCCCAGCGAACTCATCGCCACCAGCCACTACCTCAAGGCCGTGCGCTATGGCGACGACATGGAGACGGCCTGGCCGCTGAGCGCCACCTCGCCGGCAGTGTTCATCTTCACACCACCGGCTGGCATGACCCCGCAGCAGTTTGGCGCCGACGCCAGCCTGGTGTGGTACGACGAGGGGCGCGCCGAGGCCACTTTCGCCTGCCGGAAGGTGCCGGTGGAGTGTGTGCTCGACGGCGTAGAGGTGTTTTCCACCGCCTGGGAAGAGTCCTACAAGCGCCTCACCGCCAGCATCGATGTGGGGCACGTCGACCTCACCGCACGCCAGGGACACGCGCTGCAGCGCCGAGTGGACCAGGAGGCCACCACACGGCAAGGCCACACCGTGTATCAGGACACCAACAATTCCACGGCCGACTTTGTGGAAAGCGAGCGCGCGTCGCTGGCCAACTGAGCTAACCGACATTTCTTGAAATGAACCGACGTTTAATCACGGCATTGACCGCCATAGTGGCCCTGACGGCAGGGGCCCGATCGTGGCTCCACTACGACCAGACCCTGGCGCCCTACGCATGGCTGCGCACGGCCAATCCGGCTTCCCTCACCACCTTTGCCCCGGCCGACAGCAGCCTGCGCTCGCTGGGCGACGCGCAGCTCTCGCTGGCCACCGGGCAGGGACACTGGACGGCTCCCGGCACCTCGCCCAACGCCTGGCAGGCGCGGGCGGAGGTGCGCTCGGTGATGCGCATGGGCCAGCGCGTGGTAGTACGCGGTGGGGTCGACTACACGAATCGCTGGGGCAACGAGGCCGCCGGGTCGGTGTGGAGTCAGCCGCAGACCATGCCCTTCGACATCGCCGAGACGGCCGACACCACGCTGGGACGCGTGCGCCGCGAGCAATATGCGCTGCACGGCGAGGCCGGCGTGGCGGTGTCGCCCCGCATGAGCCTGGGGGCTCGCTTTGCCTATACCGCCGCCAGCGGCACCAAGCAGAAGGACCCGCGCTTCACCAGCCACCTGATGAGCCTCGAGGCCGCGGCAGCAGCCATGTGGACAGCAGGCCGGTTCACTGTCGGCGCCACCTACCAGATGCAGCGCCGCACCGAGGCCGTGCAGCTGAGCTCCCACGGCCGCACCGACCGCGTATATCACTATCTGGTGGACTTAGGGGCCGCCATGGGGCGCGACGAGCGCACCGACGGACGGGGCTACACCAGCAGCGACAGCGAGCACCCTCTGCTCGACATGCGCCACGGCGCCACAGCCCAGCTGGGCTACACCCTCGGCCCGTGCACACTGCTGGCCGAAGTGCAGTGGATGCACCGCAGCGGCCACTACGGCCTGCGGTCGCCCAGCACCGTCGACTTCAGCCGGCATGGCGGCGACGAGTGGCTGGCGAACGCCTGGTGGCAACACTCCGCCACGAACTCCCTGCAACGCGTCGAGGCACAGTGGAGCCGATCCACCGTCAAGAACCACGAGAACACCTACCGCATCGTCGCCGACGGCGGGGTCACCGATATCGAGTACTACGACGCGCGGCTGGTGGGCTACCACCGCCACAACCACGTCCGTCTGGCCTACGACGGCCAGTGGGGCATCCATCGCGCGCTGGCGCAATGGCAGTTGCAAGCGGCTGTGTGCCACAGCTGGCAGCGCGTCACAGCCATCGTGTTCCCCTACTACCGCCGTCGCCGCGTCCACCTCACCGAGCTCGAGGCAGCTGTCACGCGCCAGTGGCTGCTCGCCCGCGACCGCGTGTGGTCGCTCACCATCCAAGCCGATTGGGGCACCGGGGGCGGCGTCATGGCCGACGATGGCACCTACCTTACCCCCAGCACCGACGACCACGCACCCGCCGCGCCGGAGCAATGGGCACAGCAGCACTACCAATGGCTCACCGCCACGCGCCTCGGCGCCGGCCTGGCCGTGCGTTACGCATTCTCGCTGGCCGGGCAGCGCCTCAGGGCCTACGTCGACGCCAGCTACGCACTCCATGCCGCCACCGGGGTAAGCACCACACCCAAGCGCCATCAGGCACGCCTGGCCATAGGCATCACATTCTGATTTCTCCGACAATAAAAGTATTCATCATAGTAACCATTTAACATCAAAACAATTATGAACATCATTACCCGATTCAGCACTCTTGCGCTGCTCTGTGGCTCGCTGACCAACGCCGTGGCAGCCACCCAAGAGAACGTTTACGATTTTGCGGGCAACAGCCTCAACCTCGAGGTGGCCACCCCCGCCGACTGGGAGAACCCCACCATGGGCGTGATCAGCGGTCAGGAACTGCGCGTGGGCGACGTGGTGCTCACCGCCGTAGAGGGCGCAAAGAGCAACCGCATGTGGCGCACCAACGCCGGAGTCACCTACCTGCAAGTGGGCGGCAAGCTCACCCTCACCGCCGACCAGGGACGCGCCATCACGAGCGTCACCTTCGGCGTGCAGAACTACAAGTTCTTCCTTGAGGCCCAGGCCGGCAACGGCCAGCTCGACGCCACCACCTATGTGTGGAACGGCAACTCCACAGCCATCACCTTCGACAACGAGAACGCCGCCAACGAGTGGAACACCCAGACACTGCTCCTGTCGATGACCGTGGTCACCGACGACGCCAACGACGACACCTACACCCCCGCCGCCGACACCTACGTCGAAGTGGACAACATCGCCGAGTTCAACGCACTCGAGGTGGGCACCCTGGCCAAACTCACCCTCAACCAAGCCCAAGTGAACGGAGTGGACTGGAGCACCGCCTATGTGGAAGATGCCACTGGTGCCGTGGAGTTCGACGGCCTGTCGCTCGACCTGCAGCGCGGCGACATCCTCAACGGCTACATCTACCTCAAGCGCGCCCAGTTCTACTATGACGACGACCCCGACGACGACGTGCCCGGACGCGAGCGCCCGCAGGCCACCAACGACGCCCTCACCAGCGCCGACACCTACACCATGACCCGCGACAACGTGCTTACACCCGCCATGATGACCATGAGCGACCTGCTCGACGACGCCAACTTCTCGCGCCTCGTCGGCCTCGAGAACGTGGCCGTGAGCAAGCAGGGACGCTTCTATGTGGCCACCGACGGCGACCAGCAACTGCGCCTCGCCAGCACCCTGGGCTACCTCCCCAGCGACCTCGTCCTGCCCGAGAACGGCGAGATGTGCAACATTGCCGGCATCTTCAGCTGGAACGGCCTCGTGTACCAGCTCCTGCTCACCGACGTGGAAGAAACCCCGGCCACGGCAGTCACCGATGTCCGCGCCGCCCAAACCGACGAGCACGCACCCATCTACGACATGATGGGCCGCCAGATGCCCGCCGGCCAACTGCCCGCCGGCATCTACGTGCAGCAAGGCCGCAAGTTCGTGGTCCAATAAGCACAACTGCCGGCGTCTGACGCCATCAAGAAGGAATATGCACCTGCCTTGCTTCGGGCAGGTGCATATTATTTCTTCATGGCCCACGATGCCTTCGCGCAACGACACATCGCCTGCCTCGCCCCAAAAAAGTTAAAAAACAACACGGAAACCGCATCAAAATTTGAGGTTGTTTATTAGCTCTTTCAGGTAATCTTGGCTGATTGCGGCCCTGAAGAGCCTTTTCCTGACACTTCTCTTGTCGCTGTGCGCCTTAACTGCCTGCAAAGCGATTTTTCTCATGGTTGACATGTTCTGTGCGGCGTATCCCTTTCTTGCCCTTGACGCGTCTTCTTTGAAGGTGACATCAAGGTGCCAGTGGAGCTGGTTCTCGATGCCCCAGTGCCCCCTTGCCAGCATCTGAACTGCGCCCCAAAAGTTGGACACAAAAAAAGGAGAAATGAGATATAGTCCAC
>CAMVDK010000090.1 GCA_947166165.1 uncultured Porphyromonadaceae bacterium | reverse complement strand
TCCTTGATTCTGCCGCGAAATGTTCAGACAATTAAGGACAACAGAGGACAATTAAAGACAATTCGCAAGCAAATGGTTTTATGACACAACTTCGGTGGCTCACGAATCATTGTCCTTGATTCTGCCGCGAAATGTTCAGACAATTAAGGACAACAGAGGACAATTAAGGACAATTCGTAAGCAAATTGGTTTTATGATGACTTCTATTGCCTGCAAATCATTGTCCTTGATTGACTTAAGTTGTCCTTGATTGTCTGATTTTGTCCTTAATTGTCTGATTATGTCCTCAATTGTCTGATTTTGTCCTTAATTGTCTGATTATATCCTCAATTGTCTGATTTTGCTGACAATGGCGGCTCGCTTTGCAGGTGACCCTCTTTTGTTTTGCATTGCGCTCGGTGTGCAGTAACGGAGTCGTTGCAGTTCAATTTCATGGCGTTATGGCGATAGTTTCAATAAAAAGATGTAACTTTGTGATTTCAAAAAATTGCAGCAATGATGAAACGACTGATATTGCTCGCCCTGGCGGCGCTGTGGCTGGCGTGCGGCCAGGCGGTGCTCAAGGAGCGCGACATGGGGCAGACGCTGAGCGTGCTCTGCACCGAGCTCACGCTCACCCACCAGGAGCAGGTGCAGCGCATGGAATGGTTCAACGAGATGAGCAGCCACTACAACCAGATGATGGTGAAGGTGATGGACCGCAGCCACCAGATTGAGCTCATGCTCTACTCGCAGAAGAGCGACTACGTGTTCGACCTGGCCTACGCCTGCAACGAGGCCACCACGCTCCACAACCAGCTGGCCGGCAAGATGCTCCCCTTCGAGGTGTTTGCCAAGCACTTCAACGACCAGGTGCTGCAATACGTGCACCTGTCCAAGTCGCTCAAGGAGATTCCCGACTTCATCCTCACCACCGAGCAGCAGCGGCGCGACCGCGACAGCTGCGTTGTGCTGGCCGACATCATCGCCCACGACATGGCCGTGCAGCAGGTGCAGATCGAGAAGACACAAGAGCACGCGCAGGAGGTGCTCGCAAAGGCAAAGGTGCTGAACGCCTACGCGCTGCAGGCCTACGACGACATACGCCGCAGCGTGTTCGTGAACGGCAACGACAGCTATGTGACCGTGCTCAAGAACGTGAGGTACTATACCCGCCAAGGTGAGAAAGACATCCACAACAAGTTCCGCCCTGCCGGCCGCGCGCACAGCGAGTGGCGAGGCAACCTGGTGCTGTTTCTGTTCCTGTTCATTTTGACCTACATCGCGGGTGCCGGCGTGCTGAGCTTCCTGGCAATCCGCTTCCTGATTCCCCGCCGGTGGGTCACGCCGGAGTTCCGCAAGAAGCGGGCCAGCGTCATCATCGCGGCCACAGCCTTCGTGTTTGCCATCGTCACGCTGGTCATCTCGTTCTCGCTCACCGACCACAATTTCATGATCATGGCCTCACGGCTGCTGAGCGAGTACGCCTGGCTGCTGGTGGCCATCATGCTCTCGCTCATCATCCGTCTCGACGGCGACCAGGTCAAGCACGCCATGCTGCTCTACCTGCCCATCACGGTGGTGGGGCTGGTGGTGTTCCTCTACCGCATCACCTTCATGCCCAACACCGTGGTCAACCTCACCTTCCCGGCCATTCTGCTGCTGTGCACGCTGTGGCAGTGGTGGGTGATTGCCCGCCACAACAAGCGCATGCCGCGCTCCGACATGTTCTACACCTGGATCTCGCTGCTGGCCATGCTGGTGTCGCTGGTCATGGCCTGGTGCGGCTACACGCTCATGAGCGTGCAGGTGCTCATCTGGTGGATCATACAGCTGACCATGATCCAGGGCATCACTTTCATCTACGACCTGCTGCACCGCTACGAGGCCGCGCACATCGACGACGATGCCGACATCCGACAGACGTGGTTCTACGACGCGCTCTACAAAATGGTGATTCCCATCGGCGCCACGCTGAGCGTGGCCGCCTCGATCTACTGGGCCGCGCGCGTGTTCGACCTCACGGAGTGGTGCCACGAGCTGTTCACACACCGCTTCGTCGACTTGCCCGACGTGATTGTCATCTCCATCGACCGCGTGCTGGCCATGGTGGCGCTGGCGTTCATTTTCAACTACGTCATCTACTTGTGCGTGAACGCCTACAGGCTTTGGAAGGAGCATCGCGGCGGCACCAAGAACAAGGCCGTGTCGCTGAGCATGAACCTGATGAAGTATCTAGGCTGGGGCATCTACATCTATCTTGTCATGATCACGCTGCACGTCAACCGCGCGGGCATCACCCTCATCATGACGGGACTCTCGACCGGTATCGGTTTCGCCATGAAGGACACGCTCGAGAACCTGTTCTACGGCCTTTCGCTCATGAACGGGCGCGTGATGATTGGCGACATGATTGAGTGCGACGGCATACGCGGACGCGTGAAGAACATCAACTACCAGAGCACCATGGTCGAGACGCTCGACGGTTCGGTGGTCGCCTTCCTCAACAGCCAGCTGTTCAGCAAAAACTTCAAGAACGTGACCCAGAACCACGGCTACGAGCTGGCGCAGCTGCCCGTGGGCGTGGCCTATGGCTCCAACGTGGCACAGGTGCGCAAACTCATCATCGACCGCCTGAGCACGCTCGACTGCTACGACCCCAACAGGGGCATCCAGGTGCTGTTCCGCGACTTCGGCGAGAGCAGCGTCGACCTCGACGTGACGCTCTGGACTCCGGTGGCCACACGACTCACCGACCTGGCAGTCATCAAGGAGAACATCTACGACGTGCTCAACGAGAACGGCATCGAAATCCCCTTCCCGCAGACCGACGTCCACATCAAGGACGTGGCGGCACCCACTCCCAACAACTAACCACCGTAGCCCCCTCCCATCACCGTGGAACTCATCTCAGTCATCATACCCGTCTACAACGTCGAGCGCTACCTAGACCGATGCCTTGCGAGCGTAGCCGGGCAGACCTACCGCGAGCTGGAAATCCTGGTCGTGGACGACGGCAGCACCGACTCCAGCGGCAGCCTGTGCGACCAGTGGGCCGCTCGCGACACGCGCTTCCGCGTCATCCACAAGCCCAACGGAGGCCTGAGCGACGCACGCAACGCCGCCCTCGACGTGATGACCGGACAATACGTCACCATGGTCGACAGCGACGACTCGCTCGAGCCCGACGCCATAGCCACCCTGCACAGCCTGCTCGCCGACCATCGCGCCGACGTGGCCGTGGGCGGCTGGCGCGAGGTGTGGGACGACGACTCGCACGCCACTCCTCCCTCGCCCGCCGCTGCCGACGGCTCCGTGCGCACCTACACCCGCCACGAGGCCCTCCAAGCCATCTTCTACCAGCACCGGCTCACCCACTCGGCCTGGGGGCGGCTCTACCACGCCGCACTCTTCGACGGCCTGCGCTACCCCGTGGGGCGGCTCTACGAAGACCTGGCCATCGCCTACCCGCTCTACAGCCGCGCCACCACCGTGGTGCAGACCGCCAAGCCGCTCTACAACTACCTGCAGCGCCCCACCAGCATCCTGGGCACCTTCAAGCGGCAGCGCACCGACGTGCTCGACATCCTCGACGCCCTCGAGCGCGAGGTGGCCGCCGCCGAGCCCTCCCTGCTGCCAGCCGTGCGCAGCCGCCGGCTGAGCGCCCACTTCAACATCCTGCTCCTCTGCCCGCCCGGCGACGAGTGGGCCGACGTGCGCCAGCGATGCTGGCAAGGCATACGCCAACTGCGCGCCGGCTGCTTCGCCGACCCGCACATCCGCGCCAAAAACCGCCTCGGCATCCTCGCCTCGCTCCTCGGCCAGCAGGCCTTCCTCGCCCTGTTCAAGCACAAAGCGTGAAACGATAGTCCACCTACCACTTATCATTAGAATTCATTATGGCCAAACCGAAGAATAAACAAGAACTCATCGCCTCCATGCAGGAGGGTTATGCGAAATTGAACGAGCAAATCGACAAACTGAGCGCCGAGACCGCCGCCGCTCCATTCAGCTTCGCGGCCGACCCGAAGAAGTGCGGAGTGCGATGGACCTACGACCGCTGCCTGCGCGACCTCCTGACACATCTCTACGAATGGCAGGTGCTGATGCGCGTGTTTGTAGGCAACATCCGTGAGGGGCATCCAAAGGATTACCTCCCCGATGAATACCGCCGAAACTACCATGAGATGGACAAGATGCTTGTGGAAAAGCATCAAAACACAAGCCTGGACGAGGCAAAGCATCTGCTGGAACAGACTCATCGCGAGATGGTCGGCCTTGCGGAGAGTTTCACCGACGACGAACTGATGGCGAAAGGCGTGTTCAAAAACACCTATACAACCACCATGGCCGCCTATTTCGAAAGCGTGACCACAAGTGCGTATGCCCAGGCGGCGAAGTTGTTGAAGACGCATCACAAAAACTCGCAACAGTGACTGCTACCCTCAATCATGAATGATAACCAATAATCACACTCTACCGACATGAACAAAAAACTGAAATTGATCGTGTGCGCCGTGGCCTTGTTATGCGCCGTGAGCACCCATGCGCAGTTCAACGCGCTGAGTTGCGCCAAGCGGCCGTTCACCACCCGCGTGGTGCAGATTGACCAACTCGAAGGGAGCACCGTGTTCTACTTTGAGTATCAGAACATCGACCAGCGCTACATGAACGTCTACGAAGACATCGTGGTGCGCGACGCTCACAACCGCACCCATCGCCTGCTCAACAGCTACAACATGCCGCTGAGCGACGAGGACCACAGCCACCAACTCGTGCTCAAGCCAGAGCAGGAGCATCGGTTTGCGCTCGAATTCGACCGCGTGCCGCTCGACGGCGCGCTCGACATCGTGGAGAGCGAGGGCAACACGAGGGCACTGAACTTCTACGAACTCGAGGTCGACACCACGCTCACAGCCCCGCTCATCAACTACGACGAATGGGTGAGGGACTATCCCGTCAAAGAGCAAGGATTCTATATCGCCGACGGCGAGACGGTGCAGTACATCTCCTACAAGGGCCTCGTGCTCACCGCCCACATGCAGGAGACCAACGAATACGGGCATTACTACACCATCGACCTCGATGTGCAGAACTACAGCGACAAGGACGTGCTCTTCGACCCGGCAAGGGTGAAGGCCTCGACATTCCACCCCAAGAAAAAGAAAATCATCGACCTCAACGTGCTCAGCGCCGAGGAATACGACAAGCGCGTGAAGCGCACCCAGAATTGGAACATGGCACTGCTCATCGCCGCCGAGGTGGTGGTCACGGCCGCTGTGGTCGCTGCCGAGGCGAGCAGCGAGAGCGACCACCATCGTCACCACGACCGCAGGCCACCGCGCCACTACGGATGGACGCCACGCCACTACAGTTACCACCCCTACTATCCCACCGACTACTACCGCTCACGCTACAACAGCCGCGACATGGGCGGACTGGCCACTGCCGCCGCCGTCGTAGGCTCGGCGGCCATCACCGCCGGCGTGGCCGAAGAGCAGGCGCAGAAGCGCGAACAGCTGCAGGCCGACTACGTCAAGCCCAACTCCATCAAAACGGGCCAGGAGTACCTGGGATACTTCCACATCAAGCATGAAAAGACCGACAACCTGCTCGTCTCCATACCCATGATGGGTGAGACGTTCGACTTCAGCTTCCAGTGGCAGAACAAGAAGTGATGCCCGGCGGCCTCATTTCTTGCCCACCACCAGGTGAAGCACCCAGTTCACCACAGCGAGCACGATGCCGAACAGCAGCGCCGGCACAAAACCGTCGACCGTCATGTGGTCGGTGAACCAGTCGCACAGCAGCACCATCAGCGCGTTGATCACCAGGCTGAACAGGCCCAGTGTGACGATGTTGAGCGGAAGCGAGAACAGCTTCACCACCGGGCGGACAAACGTGTTGATCAAGCCCAGCAGCACCGCCACAATCACGGCGGCCCACCACGGCTAGATGCTCACTCCAGGCAGCAGCCACGCCGTGACCCACACTGCCACGGCCGAAATCAGTAAACGTGCAATCATAGTCTTCGGATTTTTGATTGATTGATAACTCAGTTTCGAGATGTAAAGGTACTGCTTTTTTCGCTGCCGTGTGCAAAAAATGAGCCAAAAATGCATCGATTGTCGGTGTAATTGCGTAATTTCGCACCGAAATTCAATCGTGCAATCGCTATGACGTTATCTACCAAAGAGTTGATGAAACAGGGCCGCGACTATGTGATGATCATCGTGGGCCTGGTGAGCTACTGCTTCGGCTTCTCGGCCTTCATCCTGCCCGAGAAGGTGGTCACCGGTGGTGTGATCGGTCTGGCCTCAATCTTCCACTATGCGTTCGGCTGGAATGTGGCCGTGGTCAACTACACCATCAACATCCTGCTGCTGGCCATCGCGTTCCGCACCGTGGGCAAGCAGTTCGTGATCCGAACCGTGTTTGGTGCCACCATGGCCAGCTTGCTGCTCTACATCATGGTGCCGCTGTTCCCCGACAAGATTGTCGACGGGCAGCCGTTCATGAGCATCATCATCGGCGCCACCCTGTGCGGACTGGGACTGGGCATCACCTTCACCCACAACGGCAGCTCGGGTGGCACCGACATCGTGGCCGCCGTCGTGGCCAAATACAGCAACGTGTCGTTCGGACGTATGATGCTCTACTGCGACATGTGCATCATCGGGTCGTCATACTTCCTCTTCCACGGCCTCGACAAGATTGTCTACGGTATCGTGTTCATGATCGTGAACTCGTTTGTGGCCGACCTGGTGATCAACAACAACCGCCAGGCGGTGCAGTTCATGATCTTCACCCAGAAGTGGGAAGACATCGCCAACGCCATCCACAACGAGGCCCACCGTGGATGCACCCTGCTGCACGGCACCGGCTGGTACACCAAGCACGACGTGAAAATCCTGCTGCTCATGTGCCGCAAATACGAGAGCGCCCACATCTTCCGCATCGTCAAGGCCATCGACCCCGACGCCTTCGTCACGCAGACCAACGCCAACGCCGTCTACGGCGAGGGATTCGACAAGATGAAGGTGCGCCTCAACAAGTACAAGCCCAACATTGCCGACGAAACCATGAGCACGGCCCACATCCAGGCCGCGCAGCAGGCCGCCGCCAATTCCACCACTGCCAGCTCATGAACACGCTCCGCCTCGCCGCCCCGCTGGCCGCAGCCATACTCGTTGCGGCTTCGGCAGCCCATGGCTCCGCCGCCGAGCCGCCTGTGCCCATGGCCTTGGGACTGACCTACAACCGCTCCACCAAGAGCCACCAGAACGGCATCGGACTCAAGCTGCAGGCCGACCTGGGCAGCCGCGTGCGCATCGAGCCGGAGATGGTCTACTTTGCCGAGCACGACTCCACAACGGCCCTGCACCTGAACATGAACCTGCACTGGCGCATCGGCCTCTTTGACCGCTTCGGCATCTACCCGCTGGCCGGCGTCTCCTACTCGCACTGGGGCTACCAGGGCCCAAACGCCAGCCGCTGGGGTGCCAACCTGGGCTGCGGGGCCGAGTACCGGTTCATGGAGCGGCTGTCGGCCTACACCGAGCTGCGCTTGCTCATCGTCTCCCACGAGACGCAGCCCATCTACACCGTCGGCCTCAAGTACCACTTCCGCTGACACACCGCACACCCCCCACCCGGCCAAAGACAAAAAATGGGACACCTGCAAAAGCCTGTGTCTATATCGATAACCAACACTCGAAGAGTGGTCCTTTGCCCCCAGTACGGCTGCATCCTCACTGTTCAAAGGACAACAGCAGCCACAGTAGCCTCCTCCAGAGGCATTTCTGCCAGCTGATGGCATTCCCCGGGCCAACGCTGCGCGTTGTGCCGGGGTTATCTAGATTCAGCCCTCCGGGCTTTTCAGTTGGCGTTATCCATGGATGAGGACAACAAGTATATAATCCCCCCAAAAAGCAATCGCCAACCACTGAACATTCAGCGCGTTGGCGATTGCCGTTGAGGTCGCAAGCGGACTCGAACCGCTGTGCCTGGTTTTGCAGACCAGTGACTAAACCACTCATCCATGCGACCATCATCCCATTTCGGTCTGCAAAATTACTGCTTGTTTTTGAACTATGCAAATTTTCAACCATTTTTTTTCCAAAAGCCCAGTTGACACCCTACTGACACCCTACCAACCACCCCCGCGGCGCCGGAGCCGTGCGCCGTCACGCCACGGCAGGGGGCTCCCTCCGGGCGAGCGGCTCCGTTCGGCTGCGGCCGGCTGACGCGTGTGGTTGACCGAACAACAAATTGAACGGATGCCCGGCTGTGGGGGGCTTGCCGCGCACCGCGCCGTCAACATCCGTTCAATTCGTTCAATTTGTTGTTCTACACCTTTGGCGCCGGGGTGCGGGGGTCACTGGGCCAGCACGGCGTTGACCACGGCGTTGACGTCTTCGATGTCGACGCGGCCGTCGCCGTTGACGTCGGCGTTGATGGCCGGCTTGTCGACGCGGCGCACGCGGCACACCGTGGGCGTGCCGTTGACACGCGTCTTGTCTTCGGTCTCGCCCAGGGCGAAGCCCTTGCAGCCGTCGAATATCGTCGCCTTGAATTCAATGACGCTGTCATCGGTCAAGCGCTCGTCTGCTTTCAGCTTGAGCAGCACCACGGGGTGGGTGCAGTTGAACAGATACATCGAACAGCTGGGGATGACGATGTTGGCGTACTGCCCGTTGGGGGTCATTTCGCAGGTGAGGTCAAACACGGGGTATGTCTGCCCCAGGCGTTTGGCCATTTCGAGCCCTTGCTCGCCATAGGCCAGGTAGTCGGCGTTGCCGAAGGCTGTCGACAGGGCAGCGTAGCGGCCGCCGTTCCACTCTTTGGTGATCTCGATGGTGTAGTCGTCGGGGTCGAAGTCGGCCTCGGTAAGCGGCTCCAGCTCCAATCCTTCGGGCAGGGTGAAGGCCGAAATCAGGTAGTCCCATGCAAATACGTTGTTCTCCAGGTTCACCGCCACCACCTTGCTTTGGCCAGGGGCAATGCTGAAGTCTTCGATGAACAGCCTGTCGGCGATGACTTCGGGCTGGGCCGATGCGGTCATGCACGTGAGTGCAGCTGCGGCGCACATGGCGCCAGCCAGCCAGTGGTAGAAATTCTTGTTCATGATGATGTTTGTTTGTGGTTAATAAAAATGGATTTGATTGGTTGATAAATTGTTTGCTCACTTGGCCAGTATTCTGTTGATCACGGCGTTCACATCGTCGATGTCGACGCTGCGCCCGGCCACCACGTCGCTCATTCAGTTTTGGGCTTGAGCAGGTCGCTGTATTTGACGGGCTTCACGCCCGACACCAGGCGGTTGATGACCAGGTTCAGGTCCTCGATGTCGACGGCGGAGTCGAACGTCAGGTCGGCCGTCTTGTTCGGGTCGTCGTCCTGCCGCTTGAGCATGATGTTGATCATCCGGTTCACGTCGGCGATGTCGAAGCTCCGATCGCCGTCAAAGTCGTAGGGGTCGCGTATGATTTCCCAAGAATCATTGTTTTTGTCGTAGTAGTCGGCACACCAAAAATCGTCATATAAAAGTACGATGCCTTTTTTGTCGCGCACATAGTGAACACCCATTCTGCTCGGTTGCAACGATTTGCTTTCTCCCCGTCCAGGACATAGCATGTCATGTCCTTGAAGCCCGCCTTTCAACGCTCCGAATCCTTCTACCATTAAATATGCATCTAGGTATTCTTCTATGTAATCATCTTCTTCTGATGGGTTTGGCAGATTGTACATTTTGAACACACGGCACATCGAGCCATTTATCATGACGCTGTCTTCAATGTCGTACGTTCTCCCATACCTACTCCATGAATATATGTCCGGATTGTCAAAATCATAGATTACAGCTTCGTAATGTTCGTCGGAAATAGTATCCTTCTCAATATAAGTTATTGACTGTGACAATATGTCGTAGTCATCTACATAAAAATGCCAACCGTAGAAATCTCTTCTTTCAAACATGCGGTAAACCTTTCCGTCAGCCTCCCTCATGCAAGCCACAGGTGTGCTGTCGCTGAGATAAATGTATAATGTGCGCAGCATGTCAAAATCAGCATACGGCCCACCGTTGTTCAACTTGCGGTAAAACTTTTTGTAGGTGATGCCTTCAATAATTGTGTCGCCGTCCATTTGAATGTGGTACGGCCCCCAATAGCATTTACCTACCCAAACCAGATCGTCGCGCAGCATGGGCACATACTCATGCCCTGATTTCTGTGCAGCTGCACCGGTACAAAGCAGAAGTGCAAGTAAAAATGCATATAAAGCTCTCATAATGTTTGAATCTATATTGTTAATACTGCAAATATAGTGTAAAAAGCCGATACGGGCAAAACTTTTTCGTAAAAATTTGCCCGAATTGCAATTCAGTACTCACTTGGGGTGACCGAAAATGTTGCACCCTTCTCCACCTTGAAGCCGGGGGCGAGGGTCACTGTGCCCTTGTGCTCGATTTCGTAGTCAACACCGGCGGCGATGGTCACATCGCCCGCCGTGCGCCCGCTGTCGACGCTGCGCCCGGCCACCACGTCGCTCGCAATAATGTATTGCGAGTTCCGTATGGTTGTGTTCTGCAGCTGGCATTGCCCGATGCGCACCGAGCCGCTTGGGCGCACCATCAGTTGAGCCGCTGCGGTGGCGGCGATGAGCAGCGCGAAGGCTGCGGTGATGATTGTCTTTTTCATCGTGTTGAATTTTAGTTAGTTAATGAATTTAATAAATATCAGCCGTTAGTTGAAAACGGATTGTCGATGTGAAATCCGCTGGCAGGCTTGCCGGTTGAGTGTTTGTCAGTGTCGGTGCCCGCCAGCGGCCGGCGGTGCCGTAATGTGAATGTTTAACCGCTTAATGGTTAATTGAATAAGGGTTTAAATCTTGAAGAATCCGAAGCGGCTATTCTGCTCTGACCTCTAACCTTCAAGTTAATAAAGATTTAGAACTTTAGGACATTGAATATATTAATAGGTCTTGCCGATTTCGTTCATGTCAAGAACGCCCTCGTAGGTGCCGCACTCGTCGCTGTCGATGTAGATGTAGGTGATTTCGGCCAGCGACGAGGCCGGGAACACCGTCGTGGCCGAGGTGGGGTAGTAGTCCACGTTGGCGTAGCCGGATGACAGCGTGATGGTGTACTCGCTG
>CAMVDK010000089.1 GCA_947166165.1 uncultured Porphyromonadaceae bacterium | reverse complement strand
ATCAGGGACAAGTGCCCGGATTGCTCGGGAACAGAGCGCCTACTGCGGCGGCAAGTCGATGGGCTACGACGACCTGTACTGGTTCACGAACTACAACAGTTCGTTTGGCACCGAAGCGCAGCTGCGCTCGATGATCAGCACCTTCAAGAGCAAGGGGCTGGGCACGATAGCCGATGTGGTGGTCAACCACCGCAAGACGCTGGGCTCGTGGGTCGACTTCCCCAAGGAGACCTACAAGGGGGTTGACTACCAGCTGCTTTCGACCGACATCACCAGCAACGACGATGGCGGCGAGACGGCCAAGCACACCGGCGGCAAGTCGCTGAGCAGCAACCGCGACACCGGCGAGGACTGGGGCGGCATGCGCGACCTCGACCACATGAGCGCCAACGTGCAGAGCAATGTGGCGGCCTATCTCGACCTGCTGCTCAACGACCTGGGCTACACCGGCTTCCGCTACGACATGGTCAAGGGCTATGCAGCGCGCTTCACGGGCAAATATAACGCGGCCGCGAAGCCGCAATTCTCGGTGGGCGAGTGCTGGGACAGCAGTTCGACCATCGCCAGCTGGATTGCCAACACCGCCAGCGGCGAAGGGGCCAACGACCAGATCCAGAGCGCGGCCTTCGACTTCCAGTTCCGCTACACGGTGCGCAACGCGGCGCACAGCCACAACTGGGCACAGCTCACCGCCAGCAACGGCGGCGACGGCAACTGGCCGCTGGTGAGCAACATGCCCACCGGCAAGGACATCAGCTACCTGAAGAACAACGCCTACCGCCGCTACGCGGTCACCTTTGTCGAGAACCACGACACCGAGCGCCGTGCCGGCGCCGAGCAAGACCCGCTCAAGTCCGACACGCTGGCCGCCAACGCCTATATGCTGGCCATGCCGGGCACGCCGTGCGTGTTTCTGAAGCACTGGCAGGCCTACAAGAAGGACATCGCCTCGATGATTGCCGTGCGCAAGGCCGTGGGCATCACCAACACGAGCACCTACGCCGTGAGCCGCGCCACCGCCGACTACTACATCGGCAACACCACGGGCACCAAGGGCCGCCTGGTGGTGCTCCTGGGCGACACCGAGGCGATGACACCCAGCAAGTCGACGTGGGTGGAGGTGCTGAGCGGCTACCACTACAAATATTTCATGGAACGCTCCAGCGAGACCGCCTGGGCCGACGTGGCCACGGGCGAATACAAACAGGCCTTCGACGTGACGCTGACCGCCGTGAGCAGCGACGACGCCGCCCAGCTGGTCTACACCACCGACGGCAGCACGCCCACAGCCACCAACGGCACCCGCGTGACGAGCGGCACCCGCATTGCCATCGGGCAAGCGATGACGCTCAACGTGGGCCTGCTCAAGAACGGCCAGGTGAGCGGCATCGTGACCCGCACCTACAGCTTCGAGGGTGGCGAACCCCGCCCGCCTTTCGAGCCTTACGACATCAACATCCATGTGAAAGACCCGGGCTGGCAGAACCTCAACTTCTGGTGCTGGGTGGAGGGCAGCGACAACCTGTGCGACAAAGCCTACCAGAGCTGGCCCGGCGACCCGATTGTGAAGGACGGCATACTGCAGCCTTTGGGCAAGGTGAAACAAGTGGCCGACGCCACATTCTACTACAAGACCTACACCGTGAAGGACTACGACTACGACATCATGTTCATCTTCAGCAACGCCGGCTCGCCGCAGACGGTGAACCTGGGCCCGTTCAGCAAGGACGTGTACCTGCAGCTGAGCGAGAGCCAGCCTGGCGGCAATCTGGTGGTCGACGACGTGACAGCAATCTACGGCTCCAACGCCGTTGCCGACCTGAACGCCGACAGCCCGGTGACCAGTGTGCGCTACGTCGACGTGGCCGGCCGCGTGTCGCCCACCCCGTTCCAGGGCATGAACATCGTGATCAGCCGCCATGTCGACGGACATATATCGACAGCTAAAATCATCAAATGAACATCAAAACTTGCAATATGAGAAAATCTGCTTTCTGCGCCATGCTGGCCCTGCTGCTGGGTCCGCTGGCCGTTGCCGCCAATGTTGTGGGCGGCGACATCTCGCTCCTGCCCAGCTATGAGGCCAAAGGTGCGAAATACTACGACACGTCGGGGCACTCGATTGCCAGCGTGCTGCCGTGGCTCAAGGACCAGGGCTGGAACGCGATGCGCGTGCGCCTGTTTGTCGACCCCTCGCAGGCCTCGGCCACCGAGCAGGGCGAGGGCGTGTGCCAAGACCTGGACTATGTGGTGGGCCTTGCCAAGCGTATCAAGGCGCAGGGCTTCAAGCTGATGCTCGACTTCCACTACAGCGACTCGTGGGCCGACCCGGTGAAGCAGTACACCCCCGCCTCGTGGGCCGGCCTCGACGACGCCCAGCTCAACGACACGCTCTACAGCTACACGCGCCGCTGCCTGCAGACGCTGGTGGCCGCCGGTGCCACGCCCGACTACATCCAGACGGGCAACGAAATCAGCTACGGTATGCTCTGGGGACCGGTGGGCACCCCCACGAGCCAGCTCAAGAAGTTCACCGTGGGCAACCAGGCCAGCCAGGAGCGCTTCCTGGCCCAGCTGGCCGCCGCCGCAAGGGCGTGCCGAGAAGTATGCCCCAAAGCCAAGATTGTGATTCACACCGAGCTCGTGCGCAACGTGACGCTGATGAACAACTACTACCGCGCCATAGCCAGCGCCGACTACGACGTGATAGGGCTGAGCTACTACCCCTACTACCACTACAGCCTGGGGCAGCTCGACGGCGCCCTGAAGAACATCGAGAACAATTTCCCGGGCAAGGAGGTGATGATTGTCGAGGCTGGTTTCTACCACGATTGGCAGCCTACCTCGGGCATCAACTACGACTATGCGACGCAGGCAGACACCTATGGCAACACCTACGCCATCACGGCCGAAGGACAGCGCGCCTTTGCCGCAGCGCTTGTGGCCAAGTTGCTCGAGCATCCAGTGGTCACTGGACTGTTCTGGTGGTGGCCCGAAGCTAATGAATATGGCGTGAACTGGCAGAACCCCGTCACCAAGAGCGGATGGTACAATGCCGGCTTGTGGAACAACCAAAACGGCCGCGCCATGCCAGCTCTGGCCGAGCTTGCGGCCTTTGCCCCCGAGCAACCCGTGAACGGCGACCTGACGGGCGACGGCGCGGTCGACATCGATGACGTGAATGCGCTCATCAACGCCATTTTGGGCAAGGGCGGCGCAGCCGACAAGACACTGGCCGACCTCAACGGCGACGGCACGGTCGACATCGACGACCTGAACCTGCTGCTGAACATCATGCTTGCTTGACAAGCCCTGGAGCCAACCGTGCCGAGTGGCTAATGGCGCAGACCAGAGCCTACAACAACAGCAATCCGCCCATGCGTGCATGAGCGGATTGCTGTTGTTCGTTCCAGGGGGCGATGCCGGCTCAGCGCGAGGCGGCGTGGCGCTTGTTGATGCAGTCGCAGCACCACAAGATGATGGCACACACGACTGCGCCGATGAGCATCTTGACGTAGTTGGCCATTTTGACCGACAGGAGCTGGTGGTTCCACATCATATAGACCACATAGCTCAGCAGCAACGCGATGATCATCATCAGCAGTGCCACCACTATGGTAGTTGTTAACCGCCAAATGGTTCCCCACAGTTTGTAGCCGAACAGCTGGAGGTAGGTGCGCAGCACGGAGAGAGCAATCATGGAGAAGCAAATGGTGTTCTCGAGCGTGGCGCTTTCCAGCCCAAAGTCTATCATCAACAATGGATAAATCATGAGCACTTGTGTGGCGCAGAACACCTGGATGAAGAAGCCTTCGGGCAGTGTGTGCCTCGGGCAGCGCGGCGAGTGGCGGAAAATCACGTGGGTGGGCACAATCAAGAACGAGAAAATGGCTATCGCCGTCCAGTCGTAGTGGTTGCCGAACCAAGTCGTGGCATTGTCAATCAAGGTGTCAGAGTACCGCTCGGCGGCCGTGACGCCCTCGTTACTCATGGGCACGTCTGGGCTTGATTCAATGCAATTGACAAGCAGCATGACCACCAGCCCCACGATGACCAGCATTTTGACGGGCGGAAAACTCACTTGCCGGCGACCGCCGATGTAGTCGGCAATCAAATAGCCGGGCCGCCAGATGAGCTGCCACAGCGTGACCGGGAGCGACCGCGAGCCCACCCCCCAGATGTCCATTACCCCTTGCCGCACCGAGGCCCAGGTGAGGTGCTTGCCGCCGGCCCGCTGTCCGCACTCGGGGCAGAAGTTGCCGGCGTAATCGGTGTCGCAGCAGTGGCAGTGGTGCCGCGCGCCGCCGCTGGGGGCAATGAAGTGGCGCCGCGTGTCGCGCTGCCAGTTCCGATACTGCTCGAGGATTGTCGTCATGGTTTTGTCGCTTGTGATGCGCAATTATTCAACATGGTACGAGGACCGGCCGGTCAGAACTCGAGGATGAATGTGCCGCGCGGCTCGACGGCAAGGTCGGCCGTGAGGTCGACGGTGCGGCCTGTGGGCACGTCGCGGGCCGTGGTGTGGCCGGCTATTACCTCGGCATAGCGCGCCACGGGCATGGTGCGCTGCTCGTCGGTGCCGTTGACGATGGTCATCACCGTGCGCGAGCCGTGGCGGCGGGCCACCACGTAGATGCCGTTGTGCGGAATGAACTGCGTCTGCTTGCCGCGCGTGATGCAGTCGTTGCCCTGGCGCCAGTGCAGCACGTTGCTCAGCCAGCCGAACATGTCGTTCTCGTCGGCCGTGCGCCCTTGCCGTGTGAAAGCATTGCGCTCATCGCCGGCAAAGCCGCCCGGAAAGTCCTTGCGCACATATCCGTCGGTGACGCGCTTGGTGCCGTTCATCAGTATCTCGGTGCCGTAATAGAGCTGCGGGATGCGGTTCACGGTGAGCAGCAGGGCGAGTGCCTGCTTGAGCTTGCGCGCGTCGCGCCCGTCGCCCAGAAAGCGGTCGGTGTCGTGGTTCTCGATGAAGGCCATCACGCTGCTCGGATTGGGATAGAGGTAGTCCTGCATCAGGCTGTTGTACACGCGGTTGAAGCCGCGCCACTGCCCATCGGTCTGCTCGATGGCGGCGCTGTCGACCATGGCGTAGAACGAGAAGTCCATCACCGTCTTGAGGTAGCTGTTGTTGCGGGCTATGCGGCTGTCCTTCTGCCAGGCAGCCGTGTAGGCGGGCTGCTCGAACCAGGTTTCGCCCACGACGTTGAAGTTGGGATACTCGCGGTCGAGTGTGCGCATCCACCGGGCCATCGGGGCCTCGTAGGCATAGGGGTAGGTGTCCATGCGTATGCCATCGATGCCCACCGTCTCAATCCACCAGATGCTGTTCTGAATCAGATAGTTCATCACGTGCACATTGTTTTGGTTGAGGTCGGGCATGGTGGACACGAACCATCCTTGCACGGTTTCTTTTTTGTCCACCTGGCTGGCGTAGGGGTCGAGCACCGGAGCGAGCTTGTAGCTGGTCTGCTGGAAGCTGGTGCCGCGCGAGTCGCTGGTGCCGTGCGACTCTTTGAGCCACTGGTGCAGGTTGAACCAGTCGTTGCTGGGCATGTCGGCCACCCAGGGGTGCTCGAATCCGCAGTGGTTGAAAATCATGTCCATGACCACCTTGAGTCCCTTGCTGTGGGCCTCGTCGACGAGGCGGCGGTACTCGTCGTTGGTGCCGAAGCGCGGGTCGACGCGGTAGTAGTTGGTGGTGGCATAGCCGTGGTAGGTGTCGTTGGTGCCGAAGGCCTCGGGCGAGTCGTTCTCGAGCACGGGCGTGAACCACAACGCTGTCACTCCCAGCTCGTTGAGGTAGTCCAGGTGCTGGCGAATGCCCTCCAGGTCGCCGCCATGGCGCACGCTGGGCCGGGAGCGGTCGCAGGTGGAGCTGCGCATGCCGGCCACGACGTTGTTGGCCGGGTTGCCGTCGGCAAAGCGGTCGGGCATGAGCATGTAGAGCACGTCGGCATTGGTGAACCCCTGCCGGCTGCTGCCCGCCATGGCGCGCTGCTTGAGGGTGTAGCTAACGGTCTTCTTGGCCTTGCCGAGCTTGAAGTTGAGGGGCATCGTGCCGGGCTGCGCGCCGCTCAGGTTCATGTAGATGAGCAGGTAGTTGGGCGAGTCGAGCCGCACGAGGCTGTCGATGGTGGCCCCGGGATAGGTGGTGGTGACCTCGGCGTCGCGTATGCCGGGGCCGTAGGCCATGAGCTGCACCGAGGGCACAGCGCCCTGCAGGCCCACATACCAGTCGGTGGGCTCGATGCGGTCCACCTTCACAGTGGCGGCCGTGGCCACCGGCGATTGCACCAGGCTCCATGCGCAGCACACCATGCTCATGATGAGTATCAACGTCTTCTGTTTCATAGTTACAATGTGGTGAGTTTGGTTGTATTTTTCGTTTCTTTCAATCGGAAGGCAAAAGTAAGAAAAAAGCGGCAAACCACCAAATCGCCCTCACGTTTTCAAGCGTTTTTTTGCCAGAAGGGCGGCATAACTCCAGCCGCAAGCGAAACGTCGACAGGCGCAACAGGGCATGGCGAAGCGCACCAGGCGGGCCACGCGGGCCGCCCAATGGGAGCCAGGCTCCAGCGGGGGAGTCAGACGGGTGATGCTGTGCGTGTGTGTGAGGGCCCTACCTGACGCGGTCGTTGATGATGTCGCCTCGCACCAATTCGCTCTGCTTGGCCCAGTCGCGCGAGCGGAGGTAGTCCTTGATGATGTAGGCGTGCTCCATGTTGTGCATGTCGCTGCCGAGCATATCCACCAGTCCGTTCTTGATGAGCCACAGGGCGGCCTCGCGGGCGTGCCGGCCAAAGCTGCCGGCCAGCGAGAGCAGGTTGACCTGGAACTTTGCCCCGGCGTCGTGGAGCGAGGCGTAGCGCGTGGTGCGCATGCCGTAGTAGCCATACCGCTCGGGGTGGGCCAGGATGGGGATGTAGCCTTTGGTGCGCAGCTCGTAGATGAGCGGCTCCAGTCCCAGTCGCTCCTGCTGGAACGAGTTTTCGAGCAGGATGAAGTTGCCGGGCATGGGCAGCACGGTGCCGGCGGCCCACTGGCGGTCCCAGTAGTCGTCCATGCGGTATTCGGCCGACACATACAGCTCCACGGGCAGCCCGGCGTCTTTCACAGCCTCGGTGAGCACGCCGTAGGCCTCGGTGAGCGACTCGACGGTGTTCTCAAACGTCTCGGCGGTGACGTGCGACGTGAGCATCACGCGGTTGATGCCCATGTCGAGTTCGGCCCGGAGCATGTCGAGCGACTGCCCAATGTCTTGTGCCCCGTGGTCCACTCCAGGCAGAATGTGGCAGTGCACGTCGGTGTGGTAAAAGAGCTTTGCATCAGGCTTTTTGCGCGAAAACAGATCGAAGAGTCCCATAATTTTTCCTAAAATCACATTGAAATAACGTGCAAAAGTAGAAAAAATTTTTGTAATCCAAAAACTTATTGTAATTTTGCGCCGCCATTACAAAAAGCTGAGGCGTTTACCAGCGCCTGATATTTAGTTAATTGTAAAAAAACAAACATAATGAAAAAAGATTTGCATCCCAGCAACTATCGCGAAGTTGCGTTCAAGGACATGTCGAACGAAGAGGTGTTCATAACGCGCAGCACTGTGAACAGCAAGGAGACCATCGAGATTGATGGCAAGACCTACCCCCTGGTGAAGCTCGAGATCACCAGCTCGTCGCACCCCTTCTTCACCGGCAAGCAGAAGCTGGTCGACACCGCTGGCCGCGTCGACAAGTTCCTGCAGCGCTATGGCGACCGCAAGAAGAAATAACATTTTTGCGTCTAAAGCGAAAGCATCAAGCCGCATTCTCTCCCGTGAGAGGACTGCGGCTTTTGTTGTTACAGACTCATCCTGTGTAACCCGCATGACGTCAAGAGCAATCAATCTATTCTCGTTGCGAGCCATTCTCGCTGTAGCTGCGCTATTGTTTCTCGGCAGGCCTGCCGCAGCACAGCACTATTGGCTTCCCACCACCAGAGAAGCGATTCGGGAAACCATCCAGGGTTTTCATTGCACTTTTTGGGGCGGCAATCACGTGATCATCGACGGCGTGTCGGACCGCGATGCCACGGAGATCTATGTGCCTGACAGCATATGTTCTAACGGACACGCTTTCAAAACTGGCGAAATTGGAGCGATGGCGTTCCGCGACATGAGGCGACTCACGCGGTGCAGTTTCAAGGTGTCGAATGTGCTGGTGAACGCTTTTACGGGCTGTGAGGCATTGCGGGTGATTGAGTCGCGCTGTCCTGACCCACCCCAAGTGGGCCAGCATATGTTCTATTACGGCTCACCCACCGAGGTTTTTGAAGATTACCATTTCCTCACCACTGCCGTGGTGGTGCCCACCGGCAGCGAGCAGGCCTACCGCGACGCGCATGGCTGGCGTGAGTTTCACACCATCGTCAGCCACGAGCCCACGTTTGACGATTACGACCACGAGGGCATCCGCCACAGTATCGCCAAGCTCGAGCATGAGCTCGATTCGCTCACCGACCTTGAGCAGCGGTTGCGACTCGAAATGGCCGCACAGCAACAAGTGCAACCAGAGCCAGCCACTACCTCACCGCACTCAGCAACACAGGCTCAAGCATCGCCCACACCACAGGTGGAACAAGCCGAGCGATTTCCCATCGAGGGCGTCACATCGACCGAACACATCGCCTTGAAAATCATGAGCGGCGGCGTGGAGTATAAAACCCGCTTTACGCCCGACATCATCATCACCTGCCACATCGACACCACCGCCGTGCACGCTGCCTTGCCCGACTCGGTGCAGAGTGGCGGCCGCCGCTATGCCGTGACCAAGATGTGCGAGGCGGCTTTCGCCAGTCATGGCCACTTGATTACGCTCTCGCTGCCGGCAGGGCTGACCAATGTGGCTCCCGGCTCATTTCGGGGTTGCAACCGGCTGCGTCTGCTCGAAATGCGCGGCGCTGTCCCCCCGGCGTTCAGTTCAATCGACGATGGTGCCTGCGAGCCCGGCGCGGTGTTCGACGACCAGCAATTCGCCCGCATCACGCTGGTGGTGCCGCCCGGCAGTGAGCAGGCCTATCGCTCGGCTCTGGGCTGGAGCAAGTTCCACAGCATTGTCACCTCACGACCTGCCCTCGATGCACTGGGCATCACGCCCGTCGACGAACGGCTGATTGAACTTGACGCCCAGCTATGCCGAATCGATGCACGAAAAAGTCACATCTGCACCGCACTACAGGCGTTGCAACGATGCGAAATCCCGACTTCTCCGATTCCTTGAGTAGAACTGACAGTTGTTTGTGAATCACCGTTTCGGTGACTTGGCATGGATTGCATGGTCGTATCTCTCTTCCATGCGGCGCTCATAATCGGTGCAGTATTCATTAATGGCATACTCAATCTCGGCCCTTTCTTTTGGAGTGAACTTAGAGGCTAAGTTCATGAGGTACTCATTGGCATGTTGCCTTCCCTCTTTAATGAGGAACCTGGCGTCAAGCCAGATGTAGGCGTTGTTGCTGAGCGTGTCGAGGTGTTCAGAAATATGAGTCTTCTGGTTGGCCTCGCGCGCTATGCGCACGCCCTCGTCGATGGCTTCGTCGACGGCGCGCTGCCGCGCGAGCCGCTGCTGCTCGCGCTGCTCCATCTGTTCGTTGATTTGCCGCAGCAAGCGCAGGGTGTCGTTCATGGCGGTGATGTGGGCTGTGGTGACGGTAGTGGAGCTGTCGATGCGTTCCTCGGCAAGGCGCGTGTTCTCGGTGATGCGGGTTTGCAGCGAGTCGACCATGACGTTGTTGCGCCGGCTCAACTGGTGCAATGCCGCCTGCTGTGTCATCACCACGGCAACCAGCCCGACAGCGGCGACGGCGGCCACGCCCCAGGCGGCGTAGCGGCGGCGGCGCACATTGCTGCCGAGCCACTCCTGCAGCTGCTCCACGCTCTCGAAACGGGCATCGATGGGGGCCAAGCAGCGCGCTATGGCACGGCGGTAACTCCGCCCTAAATTCATTGCGCGCATCACCATGCCCAGGCTGTAGATGTCGTTACGCACATCGGGGCGGTTGGACGATGCCTGCTCGGGAGCCATGTAGCGCAGCGTGCCGGCGGGCTGCTTGAGCACGGCGTGAGCGTCGGTGTCGGCCAAGCCGAAGTCAATCACCTTCACGTTGTTGCCGTTGGACGTGACCATGATGTTGCTGGGCTTGATGTCGCGGTGCACGATGCCGCAGCTGTGCACATAGGCCATGGCGTCGAGCAGCTGCCCCAGCACGCGCCTGCGCTGGTCGAGCGAGGGCTGTGCCGCGAGCCAATGGTCGAGCGTCACGCCGTCGACCCACTCCATCACGATGCACGCGCCAAGCCCCGGCACCTCCTCCAGCCCCATCGCCTGCTCCACGCCGGCGTGTTGCAGCTGCATCATGATTTCCAGTTCCTTGCGCTGCATCTCGCGGTAGACGGCCTGTCCGGCGGCCTCGGGCGTGAGCGACTTCAACGCGTGCCACCGGCCATGACGCTTGGCGCGCGTGAGCACATTGTGCCCCCGCGTGGCGATGGTCTCCAGGTCGGTGAACTCCCGGCTCACCCCTTCGTATTCCTCGACCAGTGCTCCAGAGATTGAATCCTCAAGGTCAATCATGTCAGCAGTTATTCAATTTGCAAAGTTACTGCAAACCGAGCGAAGTGCAAAACAAATGAGGAACGAATTTGATTTTGCACTTCCGAGGTGCAGCGTAACTTCGACGAAGTCAACGTTACTGCAAACCGAGCGAAGTGCAAAACAAATGAGGAACGAATTTGATTTTGCACTTCCGAGGTGCAGCGTAACTTCGACGAAGTCAACGTTACTGCAAACCGAGCGAAGTGCAAAACAAATGAGGAACGAATTTGATTTTGCACTTCCGAGGTGCCGCAAAGGCACAGCTGAGGCGCGGCGATAGCGATGTGCTGCGCAGGCACTTTAGGTGGGTTCTCTAAATTGCTTGAGCCGAATTGGGCTTGATTGCTGAGCAGGTTTTGGCTCAAGCTGCGCCAGGCAGACGGCGGGCTACGGTCCGAATATCAAACAACAAGGAACAACAAGACAACAACTTGAACAACTTTTTATGAATGATGTTGTTAGGGTTGTTTGTCGGTTGTTTAAAGTTGTTTGATTGAAAACAGCAGTTGAGACAAAAGATGCCAGCAAGCAACCCAAGGCGGCCAAAACCATTCAT
>CAMVDK010000088.1 GCA_947166165.1 uncultured Porphyromonadaceae bacterium | reverse complement strand
TTTTGTTCCTCAGGATGTTATAAAAATAATTAACAAAAGTGGTGCGGATTTAAGGCATATCTTAATTTGTCTGGTCGACGGATTTCTGCTTATTGTTTTTGCACCACTAAATTAGGTGAAATCCCCGACATGGCAAAATCCTGGGCAACTTTTTGTTGCCTAGGATGTTGTAAAAATAGTTAACTATAGTGGTGCGGATTTAAGGATATCTAAGAACTCGTTATCCTTTTCTCGATTGTCATAAATTCTGAAATAGTTGTCTTCGTAATGAAAATCGAGTAACAGTTCATTGGTTTTAAGCACGCGACACAGCATTTCGGCAGTTTCCGAAAGCATTCTTACTGTCGCGGCCACATCGTGCCGCAGCCTAAAGTCGTTTCTAACGACTAAACTCATGTCTACGCCCATAAATGAAGAATTGAAGGCTTGCAAAGGTACAAAATATTTTTCAATCAGGGGCGAAGTGAAAGAATTCCGACACTTTTTCGCTTGCAAGCAGGCTGATAATTGCCAAAACAAAATGCGGTCATTTCCGACCGCATTTTGTTTTGGGGGAGGGCAACTGCTGGATGGTTGCCTAAAGCGTTCTGGACTTATCCGCTTAATCTGTCGTGTTATTTGAACACCTGCTTTGTCGAGACGACGCTGCCGTCGGTGAAGCGGGTCACAACGATGGTCACGCCCTGGGGCGAGGCGATGCGTTGGCCGGTCACGTTGTAGTATTCCACTTCTGCCACCGTACGGTTGTCGGCATCAATCGACTCTATTCCTGTGACCACCGACGGGCCTCTGAGATTCCATGTGACGGGAACAATCGTCGAAGCGACGGGGTAGTAGAGGTCTTCGACCGTGTCGTGGACGTAGAGCACTGCGTAGTAGTCCACATCGAGGACAAAGATGCTGAGTTCGGCCGGGTTGGCGGGCACTTCGTTGAGGAAGGTGTCGCTCACTTTGATGTCTTCGCCAGTGAACTCCTGCAGCCCGGCATAGTCGGTTGCCCAGTATTTGAACTGATCCATCGAAATCATGCTGGTGGTGAACTCGGGAGTGGTGTTGAGCAGGACGCGGTTCGATGCATCGCCATTGGCCCGGCGGGGGGCGTTATAGCCGTCGCTGATCGGTTTCACTTCGCGCCATATGCGGTAGAGGTAGCGCTCCTCGGGGTTGGCGTTCGGGTTGATGTCCTGGGTGCTCCAAAGGTGCAGGCTGGAGTGGAAGTAGCGATAGTGCTTGCCGCCGCTGGTCAATTCCAAGGCCGATATGCCGAGCTTGTCGTTGGGTGCGGCCGCGTCGCGCTCGAGATTCACATATGCGCGATTGATGGTCTCCTTATAGCAGCCGTAGGTGTTGTTGTTGTGGTCCGACTCGATTTGGGGCACGAACCAGAGGCCGTCCCATCCTGTCACGCTGCCGGTCTGCTCATAGTGCTCATATCCGTCGTGATATTCGTTGATGCCATATGTGCTGTGCTCGTGGTGGGTGGCGTCGATCTGGTCAATCTCTTGCTGATCGTTGCTACCGTGGCCCTCCAACAGGTGGTAGGTGAGCACATGGTGGTTGGTGTTCGACGAGAATTTGATGTGCAGGTCGTTGTCGAGTGCGAGCACGCCCAAGGTGTCGGCATCCACCTCGTCCTTGGTGAAGCTGGCGCGCCACACTTCGTTGTCCAGAGTCCGATAGACGGGCACATGGCTGAGGATGACGTGGATTTCGGCACCGTTGTTGTGGGCAAACAGGCGATAGGTGTAGTCCGTGTTCATGTCCTCGATGCTCGATTTGTCGAGCATCTCCTCGCTGATGAAGCAGTCGCTGAACGAAATGGCGGGGAGGGGTTCGCCTTCGGTGGCTGCGGTGAGGTCGAACTCCTGGTTGTCGGCAACGGGGTGGCCAAGCACTTGGCCGTTCTCGATAAGCATCGAGTCGACGACACCGTTGTTGATCGCCGTTTGCGAGGCTGCGTTGTACGACACCCGATATCTACCCGGATAGACGCATTCGAGTGTGGCAACTTGGGCAAGGGGCCTGCCTCTGAAGTCGCAACGCCACAAATCCATGTCGCCGAAAGTGGCTAGATGCTCCGAAATATCCTCGTGCGGGTGGTCGATCAGGTTGATGTGCATGTCGTTCTTGTACACGTTCACATCGCGCCGCCAGTCGTAGCGGCTGTAGTAGTCGGCGAAGCCCACAAAGAAGTCCTCATCGTAATCACCGCCCAGCCTGCTGTGTGTGTTGCCCGTGCCCATCAGGCCGAGCAGGATGGCGAATTGGTCTTGCTCGTAGTCGAAGTTAGGCGTGTCGAGCGGGTATTTATGATGCGTGTCGTTGAGCTGGATGTTCGAGAAGCAAATCGTAATCAGGTCGGTGAAGTTGAACAACTTGAAATAGGTGCGCCAAGCGAACTGAGTCGGGACATCCCACGTTTCTTCGCAGTACTCCTTGTCGACATCTACATAAGCATAGATTTTGTTTCCCTCAGAATCATAGGTGCTTCCATAAGGTCCGTAGGGAGGGGTGCCGATTCCGTAGCCATTGAAGAACGCGGTACCGCCCTCGATCCCGTTCTCGACGTAGTCTTCGTTGCCGTCGGGCGTGATGGCTTCGCTGGTGGGCACGAGTATCACGTCGTTGCCGGTACGCATCGCGTCGATCACGTTGCACACCTCGCACGGACGCGGCTCCATGAAGAAGAAGTGGTGGTCGTCTTGCTCCGAGAAGTTGGCCACGCTATAGGTGTTGCGTATGGTTTCGACACCCGATTCCAGAATGACGGGGGTCGACTCCACGTGCATATTGGGGTTGAGCCAGCCGAAGTAGTTGCCTCTTTCACGACCAACCCATGAGCAATAAAGTCCGCGCACGTTGTTGAACCGTTTGCCCACGTATTGCTCGGCGTCTTGCAGATTCAGAGCGATCCACGCATATTGCTCGGTTTCGGGGTTGGCATATGCAGGAACCACGCCGTCGCGCTCCCACAACTCCTGGTCGGGGTTCGGGCTGTGCTTGTGGGCGCTGCTGATGGGCTGCGCGCTGCGGCAGAACAGCAACTGGCCCACGCCGCCAGTGACATTCTCCACCATCACGCCCACGAGGTCGTCGGTGATGGTGTGCTTAAAGTCTTTCACAGCATGGTCGGCGAAAGTGAGATCCTCGAGTGAGATGCGCTCGTCGCGCACGACAAACGTGGGGCCAATCCACATTTCGAAGCAGTTATCGAAGCTGTAGAACTGGGAGTACATCTCCGTTTTGTCTGTCAGATTAAACAGGTTGAGCTCCGCTGCCTCTGTTTGGTCGCCATTGGGGATGTCGTCATGTATTATAGTACTCTTGTCGGGCCTTTGACGATAATCGTCGAAAGTATAATTCGCGCCTGTGGCGGCATTCGTCCATTTACCAAGGGCGACGTAGTTGAGGTAGCGCCCATTGTTTTGAGTGGCACGAACCGAAGCGCCGTCACCCCAAATGATTTTGAGCCGGCCCGTTTGGCTGTCGTACACACAATCGCTCATCGAGTAAGTCTGCGACGGATTGGTGCGTTCGCTAGCAGGAATGGTGATGGTGAGAGTGACTTCTCCATCGGCACTGGTCATCGTGAGTTCGTTGCCCGTAGTGGGAATTGTGGCATTGCGCAGGTCGAACACATACTCGTTCGCAGCGCTCAGCAACACCATACACGAAAGAATCGCACAAAGTAGATACTTTTTCATTGATGGTTATATTTAGAAAGTGGTAATTTATGTTAATTAATTGCCATGCCCAACTAAATATCATGACATGAATCCTTTTTTTCATAGGATGTTGAGTTACTAACCCAGCAAATCGGTGGCAAAGTTAAAATAATTATTGCAATCAACCAAATATTAAAAGAGGTGGTACATTTTCAACACAACCAGCGAATAAGCGCTCTTTCTTGTTGATTTACTATTGTTTAAAGATTGACCAGCACAAGCGTGGCCAGTCCGTTAATTAAGCGTAAAAAACATTAAACCAGCGTGATGTTACCGATTTCGGTAGGCGTTCTGCCTATGAGGGCTGCAGCCTGGCCGCCGAAGCACATCTTCGCAAATAATCTTTGCAAAACAAATGAGGCCGTGCTCGTGGATGCGATTGTTTGGGAAAAAAGTAGTAAATTTGCAGCCGATATGACACGCGAAGAACTGATTTTAGACTGCCGTTATTACAATGGCGAAAATGAGCCACCCGAAAATGTGAATGCATTGTTTTGGGGATATGAACAAGTGTGGGTGAAGCGGATGCTTGAAAACGACCCCACATTGCAGCATTGTATCGACTATTACGCAAAGAGTTATGATTTGCCATCCCTTTTGCCCTACGAAGAAGATGGCACCCCTCTAGGCATGAAAGCCATTCTATGGAGTAGGCTGGACCATTGGAGTTATTATCCCGCCAATGCCGATGAATTCAAACAGTGGTATCAAGAGCAATATGTGGCAAATACCAAGACGCATCGGCAGTTGCTGAAGAATCGGTGATCCCGACAGTGGTCGAGGCCAGATGCGCACCTCGGGGGGCGCGGCGGCACGGCAGAGGGTGACAGCACGTCTGTCATTGCCGTTTTTTTGTTTTCGTTCTTTTTTACGGATTATGGTTGCCGATTCAAAGATTTTCCGCTAATTTTGCAACCGAACCAAAGCCGAGGCCCTCGGAATGCGGCGGCCGCACTCCGGCAAACCCACTGTATGGCAGCCGATGGCGCCTCGCTTGTTGAGTAATTAACGGAATTATTAACTATAATTTTCAAGCGTATGAAAAAGTTGCTACTATTTCTTTTCGCACTGCTCACCACCGCCACGGTGTGGGCACAGGAGTTCACGCCGCTCCAGATGGGCGACAACGGCCCGTTCAACATCACGAACGATGGCGTCTATCTGTCGTTCACTCCCCAGGAGACCGACTACTATGTGTTCGTCGGTACGTCGGAGGTGAAACTAGATTTTGCAATCAACATGGATAGCCCTGACTATGTTGATGTCCTATCCGAACTAGACGAGGCGACGAACACTTATGTCGGCCACCTTGCTTGGACACAGAAGCTGGAGGCCGGGCTAACGTACAAATTGCGTTTACGTGCGTATCGTGAAGGTGAATCCGGCGAAGCGAATGTCGTCGTGAGCAAGGGCTATCTCGTCAGCACCGACGCCGAGAGCGCCGGTCTCATGAATATGTTGAGACCACTGCCATACGTGGCTTTCGAGGGGGAGAATGTGAAACTGACGGCTAACGCGGGCGTGACCATCAACAGCCTCACCGCGACCGCCAATGGCGAGCCTGTTGAAATCGCTGTGTCAGGCAGCGTTTACTCCTTCACCATGCCGGCCGCCGATGTCACCATCAGCGGGTCGGGCGAGATGCCAACCCTGCAACTGGGCGACAACGAGGTGAATGTTTTCGACATGATTCGTTATGCCTTTACGCCCACCGAGAGCGGAGCCTACATCTTCACGATGGATTGTGACGTGGATGCGGTAGTTCAGGTATCTTCGGGAAACGAGATGATTCAAGTGGGCTTTGCACCACCGCTTGAAACGCTCTCATCGGGCGTTATGCTCGACGCGAATGTCACCTATGGGGTTATGGCTGCTGCTAATGTCTATGGAAGCAACATCGATGCTCTCATCCTGAACATCTCCAAGTATGAACTCGCTCCCATCATGGTGGGTGATAATGAGATTTACGCTCCGAATGGTGAAGGATTCTACTATCCCTTTATTCCCGAAGAGAGCGGTGAGTACACCTTCAGCACCTCTGGCTTTGCTCCATTGAATCCCGCAGCGGAGGTGATGCTTGGAGAGGACGTGATAGGTTACTGTAATCCCACTCAAACAGACGTGAATATGACCGTCACGCTTCAGGCAGGAGTCGTCTACGCCTTTAGAGCGTATCTTGCTGCCAACCATGGCGCTTTCATCCACCTGAACGTGTCGAAGGATGGAGGGTCGTCGGGTGGCGACGACAACATCGTGCTCCAGATGGGCGAAAACGGCCCGTTCAACATCACGAGCGATGGCGTCTATCTGTCGTTCACTCCCCAGGAGACCGACTACTATGTGTTCTCGACGGTCGTACCAGTGCCTCATTCCCTTGGATTCAAAGATGAACTCTTTAGAATGGAGTCCGAGCCAGCCCCGTTTGGCGGGCTGCACGGTCTCAACTTAGGTTTGGGAGAAAAACTTAATGCCGGACAGACCTACGTTCTAAAAATGCAAACATCTGATGGCAGTACCTCCGGACAAACTTATGTTATGGTAAGTAAGGGCTATCTCGTCAGTATTGATGCCGAGAGCAACCTCCTCGACGGTGTGTTATTCCCCCTGCCAATGGCTGCCTACGAGGGTCAGGATGTCAAGCTCATAACAAGAGATGGTGTTGTTATCAACGACTTAACCGCTACAGCCAATGGTTATCCTATTGAGGTGACCAGAGATGAAACGGGGATGGTTTACACATTCACCATGCCCCCCGCCGATGTGGTTATCAGCGGGTCATGCGATATGCCATCGCTCCTGCAACTGGGCGACAACGAGGTGGCTTTGGTCAACGAACCCACAGTCTATTTCTTTACGCCCACCGAGAGCGGTGCCTACATCTTCACGTTGAATAGTGACGATGAGGCTATGTTCCTTGTTTCATTGGATGAAGAAGGAGAGACGATATCGATGGGCATGCCCCAAGAACCGGAGCAAACACCCTGTGCGGCCGCCATGCTTGAGGCGGGTGTAACCTATTCGGTTGTAACTATGCTTCCACAGGGCGACAGCAGCGGCATCCTGAACGTGGCCAAGTACGACATCGCTCCTATCACGGTAGGCGAGAATGAGATTTACGCTCCGTTTGGCGTAGACTTTAAGTATCCCTTCACCCCTCCGGTGAGCGGTGAGTACACCTTCCGCACCACTGGCGATGCTTCGCTCTTGCCTACAGTTGGGGTGTTGCTTGGAGAGGATATTCTTAGTTATGAAGAATCGCAAGGTGAAGACTTGGAATTCACAGCCACGCTTGAGGCTGGAGTCACCTACAGCGTTGCTACCTTTGTTAGTAGTTATAATGCATCCCTCATTCACCTGACCGTGGTGTCGCCGCTGTTAGCCATCAATCTGCCCGCATCGTTTGAGCACGGCACCGTGACCAGCGACAAGGAGGCCGCCTCCATCGGCGAGACCGTGACGCTGACCGTCACCCCCGACGAGGGCTACGAACTCGAATCGCTTACCGTCGCCTATTTCGATGAGCCAATCGACGCACCGAAGCGTGCTCCTAAACGCACCGAAGTCGACCTCATCCCGGGCGTGAACGGCACCTATACCTTCGAGATGCCTGCCGCCCCCGTCAACGTGAACGCTTCGTTCAAGGAGGTCACCATCACCGGCATCGACGACCTCAACGCCGCCAAGCGCAGCGGCCAGCGCTACAACGTGATGGGCCAGCCCGTGGGCAGCGACTACCGTGGCATCGTCATCGAAAACGGCAAAAAGCGTGTGATCAAGTAAGAGCTTTCTGGGATGTGATATCCCCAGCAGCTCAAAGAGCAGAACAAGGCCAGCGGCCTTGAAAAGAGTCAACCCCATGGCGTGCAGGCCAAGACCCTGTGCGCCATGTTTTTTTGAGAGAGTGCAGATCGAAGGGAGCTGTAGGCAGAGCCGGTGTGTGGCGACGACCGGGGGCGTTGCATCCAGTAGGCCCTCGACTTGGCGTGACCAGATAATCGCGTCAAAACCCCGCCTCAAGGTAGGGCCATGACCTGTCATGGCCGGACGACCGAATCAAAACCCACGTCACGGTAGGGCCTGATGCGGTGGCAACCAAAAAGCCATGGAGTTATGAGCCAATGCTTCGGTAACCGGGCGTACAGGTCACGCCCCTACCAACGACGGCATCCGTTGCGGTTGAACCTCGCCATGGCGTGGCCAGGAAAATCATGACGTGGTTCCCGCCGTTAGGCGGCCCTTTACGCCGATTTATGGGTTTTGCAACACCATCTGGAAATGACCTCGAAGAGGTGTCGGACCTTCGGCCCGTCAGCCCCTTCGAGGCTTTGGAGCCTAGGTCGAGCAGACGGTCAACGAACTTCTCGACCCAGCATCACTGTGTTGGATAGGGGCGGGGGTGATGGGCGCTGTGGCCGTGCGGACACACTCAACCGTTAATGAATATTAAAGTTTGCGCCATAATTTGGTTTATAACGTAAACCATACTATCTTTGCACCGCAAATTGAGCGGTGAACGCGCGTGCCGCTCTTTTTCGGAGACAGTTAGTTTAAATTATAAACCACTTTATTTATTCGATTATGGAAGAGAAAAGAATCACCGAGCGCGAGAGCCTCGAAATCATCACGTCGATGATTGCCCGCACCAAAGAGCGCTACGTGGGCGATGGCAACATTCTGCTCATGTGGGGCTATGTCACGGTGGCTGTGGCAGCCTTGGTGTGGGTCATGCTGTTCACGACCCGCAACCCGGCATGGAACTGGCTTTGGTTCCTCAACGGGATTATCGGAGGCATTGCCACACCCATCATGGCGCGAAGGCAAGAAGCCAGGTTCGGCGTCAAGAGCTATTCCGACAAGGTGACATCGCACATCTGGTCGGCTGTCGGAGTCACGGCCGTTGTGGCCACGCTGTGCTGCCTGGCGTTTCAGTTTGTGCTGCACGCATGCTGCTGGCGCACGATGCTCGTGTTTGCCCTTGTCGTCGTCGCCTTCGCCGAGCTGGCGCAAGGCATCGTGGTGAAAGAGGCGTCGCTTGTCGCTGGTGGGGCCATTGGCCTGTGTGCTGGCATCATCACCGTTTGCTGCATTGCCGGCGAGGTGCCGCTGGCCATCAACTGGTTCATGCCCATGTTCATCGCGGCTTTCGTCGGTATGATGATCATCCCTGGTCACATCATCAACCACAAAAGCAAGTCACAGCAATGAAAGAATTGAATCCATTGCTGCACTCTCAGTTGCGACTTGCGGTGATGTCGATTCTGATGAATGTCGAGGAGGCCGACTTCGTTTATCTCAAAGAGAAAACCGAGTCCACCGCAGGCAATCTGAGCGTGCAGATTGACAAACTGACCACTGCCGGCTACATCACAGCCGAGAAAGGTTTTGTCGGCAAGAAGACGCGCACCGTGTGCCGGATTACCGAGCAGGGTAGGGCGGCATTCGAGCAATACGTCGAAGTGCTGAAGGACTACCTCAACCTGCAATAGCAAGCATGCATCAAGCAAAAGCCCGCTGGTCATCGCCAGCGGGCTTTTGTGCGCAGTTGTTCGCGTCACAAGTCGATGGTGTGCGGCACAATTTCGGTGTCGTGGGTCGCCAGCGATTCCACGCAATTGGGGTCGAGCGACTGCTCACGAATCCATTCCAGCGACCGCCGCTGCATCTTTTTGTCGAGCGAGATGCCGCTGGTGATCATCTCTTTCCATGATTTGGTGGCATAGCCGCCGTCGCCGAAAAGCAGGACAAACTTGCCCTCGGCGTTGGTGAGCCTCACAGCGCACAAGCCGTCGCAATGGCCGGGAATGTTCACCATCACCACCGAGCCGTCGCCCAGCAAGTCGAACGACTTCCCGGCTGGCCCTTCGCTGCCATTCCATTCAAAGGTGCGCAGGTCGACGTCTTGCCACCACTTTTTCTGATAGCGCACGAAGCTGTTCTTCCGCGCACACTCCACCTCTTCGGGAGCGCAAAGGATGTGCTTGGCGTCGGCCACGGCGCGCAAGCCGTTGGCATGGTCGCAGTCGAGGTGGGTGAGCAGCACATAGTCGAGGTCGCTACCTTTCAGCCCCATCGCCGCAAGCTGCTCGTCGATGGCTTCGCCCGTGGCGATGCGCCCTTGATTGACGTGATACAGAATCCACGAGCCTAGGCTCTTGATTTGAGCCTTCTTGTCGTACACTCCGTTGGGCGACATGTCGCGGTGCCAACCGGTGTCGACCAGTATCCGGCCTGCTGGATGCTCAATCAGGTAGCAGCACACCGGCAGCCAAATCCAGTCCTTCTTTGGCGTGGTCATGCCCGAGGCTTTCAGCAGGCTGCAATGGTCGCCGCCGAAAGGCAGATAGGGCGAGACGCGCACCTCGCCCGTGCGCAAAACGTGTATCTTCATCATGCTTGTTCTTTCGCTAGTTGAATCAACTCGGCAAAGGTACAAAAAAAACGCCAATAATTCCCCCGTTTCCCGCGAAATCAAATTTGCTGTGGCATTTTGCAAGGGTCAACTGGCGCTCCTGCTTTTTTGTAACGGATGTTACTGTAACGGCGGTTGCAAAATCGCAAACAATATTTCACTCCGCATCAAACGGCCCCTCCTTCGGCGTGGGTGCCACAAAAACCACGGGGCGCTGCCGTGATGCTGGCAGTGCCCCGTGGGGTCAAGCGGTGTGATGTCGAAACGTCGGGCTCACTCGGCCTTGCCGTTGCTGCCGAGCACTTCGATGATTTTGTGCATGTAGAGCTTCTCCATCTCGTCGCGGGCGGGTCCGCAGTACTTGCGCGGGTCAAACTCGCCCGGCTTCTCGGCGAGCACCTGACGCACGGCGGCGGTGAAGGCCAGACGGCTGTCGCTGTCGATGTTGATTTTGCACACGGCACTCTTGGCGGCCTTGCGGAGCTGCTCCTCGGGAATGCCAACGGCGTTGGGCATCTTGCCTCCGTACTTGTTGATGATGTCGACATACTCCTGCGGCACACTCGACGAGCCATGGAGCACGATGGGGAATCCGGGCAACTTTTCCATCACGGCATCGAGCACGTCGAAGGCCAGTGGCGGCGGCACGAGGCGGCCGGTGGCGGGGTCGACGGTGCACTGCTCGGGCGTGAACTTGTAGGCGCCGTGGCTGGTGCCGATGCTGATGGCGAGCGAGTCGCAACCTGTGCGGGTAGAGAAGTCGATCACCTCCTCGGGCTTGGTGTAGTGCGACTCTTTGGCCACCACGTCGTCTTCCACGCCGGCGAGCACGCCCAGCTCGGCCTCGACGGTCACGTCGTACTGGTGGGCGTATTCCACCACCTGCTTGGTCAGGGCGATGTTCTCCTCATAGGGCAGGGCAGAGCCGTCGATCATGACCGACGAGAAGCCGTAATCGACACACGACTTGCAGAGCTCGAAGCTGTCGCCGTGGTCAAGGTGAAGGGCAATCTGCGGGTGCTCCCAGCCGAGTTCCTTGGCATACTCCACGGCACCCTGCGCCATGTAGCGCAGCAGCGTCTGGTTGG